>JAQUUF010000090.1 GCA_028693975.1 Acidaminococcaceae bacterium | reverse complement strand
ACTTCACCGATACTTCTCGCTCCAATACCTGTCGTTTTTGGCGATTTACTCTATACAGTGCCAAGGCAACTACCAAGCCCAAAACCAAAGCCACCAAAGAACCTGTAATACCAACAAACTGCACAGGATTATAATACATCATATCAAAAAAGCTTTTTTGCCTCTCTTGGGTTAAATGAGATTTTATAATTACATTTATTTGCTTGACGGGAATACTTTTTAATCCTTTGGTGAGTATGGAATAGAGAATAGGGTTATTATCAGCAATCACGCCTATACTAAATTCCTGCCCGCTCAACTGAATGCCTCTGAAACTCAAGGCTCTGTACTTGGGTCTAGAGAGATAATATTCACACTCATATAGATTGGCAAAAGTATAATCTGCCTCGCCCTTGTCCACCGCTTCAATACACGCTTCTATGGACTCATAATAGTCAACTTTACCGTATTTGTTCACCAACGGCTGCATAACATGTGAAACATAATAGCCCCGTGGCAGTGCCAAGCGTAAATTATCTTCCTTAGCTTCCTTATATATAGCTACATAATCCACCGCTAAATAAGGTTGGGTGACAAAGAACTTATGCCGATTAGCCCAATTGTAATCATAGGTAGCCAAAGATAACAAGCTGTAGGCCCCAGAATCAATCTTCTCCTGCTTTTCTGCTGGGGTATAGATGGGTGTGTATTCAAATTTAACACCCACCGCTTTGGCAATGTTCTCCATTATGTCAATGGAGATTCCACGAGGGTGACCATCTGCATCAGTATACTCATAGGGCACGCGCTTAGCATCGTATAACACCCGTAACATCGGATGCGCTTTGACATACTCTCGTTCTGCTTTGGACAGAACTGGAATTTGTCCTGTTTCATAGTTATAATGTCTGTCATACAACTTCGCATCAAAATGGGGATTATCCGTTTTTATTTGCTTGAGGGCATAGTTAAGCCCGGCCAAAACTTTTTTATTACCCTTAGTAGTGACATAATAAGTATCTCTAGGGTCAAACTTGGCAATAATCCGGTAGTTGGGATTAATTTGGTTACTGCTAATTAACCCAGCATCAACGACTCCCGTATGAATAGCAGACTCAAACTCTTCTTTAGTAGCATAGGTTCTTGTCTTGACTGCAAATCCATTTTTACGAGAATAACTTACCAAACCTTTATCTCGCGCAAAATCTTTTTGCAAGGCCACTGTCATATTATTAAAGGCTACGAAATCCTCATAAGCATAAGCAGCGTTATTTTTATCAGTAACCAAATAAGTTGTACTAGAACTGGAGGCATAGTCAGGATAATCAAACAATGCTTCTCGCTCGGGAGTTTTTTGTACAACACCCATGATATCTATCTCGCCTCGAGCCAACATTTGCAGACATTCGCTAGAAGTAGCAGTAGTGATATATTCATATTCCCAGCCGGTATACTGGGCAATAGCTTGCAAATAATCATAGCTATAGCCAGAATAATTCCCCGCTCTATCTATTTCCTGAAAATACGGGAAGATATAGTACCCCACCCTGATTTTCTGTTTTTCCTCAGCCAAGCCCAAATTGCTACCGCACGCCAATAGCAGCAAAAGTACTAGAACAAACAAGAAACTTTTTTCATCTTCTATCCTTTCCTGCTAAACAATTGTTTAATACTATCGTATTTCTTTGTATCATACCATAGGTTTTAGTTGTAATTCAATATTTTTATAGCAAAGCATTAATTATTTTAGGATAAACATTATCATTTATACTTGTGTCAAGAGACAAAAATACACGCCTCATAACGAGACGTGTATTTTTGCCCTATTTCTAACATTTTTAATTATCTACCAGTGGTGTGTTTAGCAAGAGTAGCCTGATACTGCTGCTCATTCAAATGCTTGGTGACGATTGCTCTGAGCTCTTCGTAGTTAATTGGTTTGACCAAAAAATTATCGGCTCCCACTTTGAAACCATGAATTCTATCCTCTACATCAGTAAGCGCAGACACCATAATGATGCTTATGTCGTGAGTTGACGGATCTTCCTTAAGGCTTTGGCATACTTCATAACCGCTGAGACCCGGCAGCATCACATCCAGAAGAATAATATTGGGATGTTCCTTTTGCGCCAGGGCCAAACAAGAACGCCCTTGACTAGCTTCCAAAACTTCATACCCCCAACTCTCTACCACATCCTTGAGTAAATCCCTTAATTGCTCATTGTCATCCACTACTAATATTTTAGCCATCTTTATCCTCCTATAACTCTTGTTTTTGGTTTGGCAGGAGTCAATGGAATAGTAAAGATTACTTCCGTCCCCTTACCCAGTTCACTCTTTAAGAATACTTCCCCTCCATGTAATTCCACTAATTGCTTAATAATAGGCAATCCCAATCCTGTGCCCCCGTATTTGCGCCCATAAGAGTTATCCACCTGCTCAAACTCTTGGAAAATACGCTCTTGATTCTCGGGAGCGATGCCAATACCTGTGTCTCGCACGAGGACTTCCATTCTATCTGCCCTCTTGAACACATGCATACTGACAGTGCCACCATCATCGGTAAACTTCACCGCATTAGATAACAAATTATAAAAAATTTGCTTTAGCCGCTCAACATCTGCCGTCAAGACAAAGTCCTCTGGCACAATTTCTGCCGTCATATTCAGTTCCTTCGTCCCCGCCAGCTTAGAACAGTTCTCCATGATTTCCTTCACCACAGGCGCAATAGAAAACTCCTGCATATTAAGAGTCATCTTACCGGAAGCCATTTTGGATACATCCAACAAATTATTAATCATGCCAAGCAAATGCCGACCACAATCATCAATACTAACTACACATTTATTCTGTTTCTCAGTCAAAGGTCCAAAATATTTCGCTGATAGAATATCCGCGGAATTAATAATAACGCTAAGCGGCGTCCTCAGCTCATGGCTCAAGCTGGCCAAAAATCGCGACTTGGTAATATCCAGTTTTTTCAACTGAGCGACTATAGTCTCTAGATGCTGAGTACGCTCTTGGACCTTGATCTCCAAAGTTTCATTAGTATTTTGTAATTCTACCATCAGAGCTTGTTCTTTTTGATGTTCCTCTTCTAATTTACGCAGGTAATTCTCTCTGTCCTGTTCGGCTTTGCGTAAGGTCTTGATAAACTCCTTAAAAGTACCTAGTAAAATGTCACTTTCGTCCTCAGAATTCCCCTGTCCAGCGGGAATAATACCAAAGTGTTTTTTACTGTAAGCCTTAGCCAAATTGGTAACGGCCACAATAGGGCGAATAATACTCCAAGAAAAAACTCTTCCTATTATTAGCATCATTACTAAGCAAACAAAAAGCACCGTCAGAATAATCATTCTATTATCGTTAACAATATTACTAAAACGCTGTTCCTCAATCCCCAAACTAATATAGCCGACCTCTTTGCCACTATGATTAGTAATGACCTCATCAGCAAACACGTAATCAACGCCCTTAATATTCATAATACCAAAGAAATGCCCTGCCTTATCGCTTTTGAGCATAAGATTAGTAGTTGGTTTGGTGCCAACCAACCAATTCTTCTCTTCACCTACCGTGGACTTCGTAGCCACTCTCACGCCGTCTACAGTAAGTACTAAGAAGCCTTCCGTAGCTTTGGACGCAACATACTCCGGAAAATAATAATCGCTGTTAGCAATACCGGCAATAACAATACTGCCCAAAACCTTACCAGTATCTTTTTGCACAATAGGAACAGTTGTTATTTCTGCCAAGGCACGGCGCAAAGATTCTCCCTTGCCACTAATGCCGATTTGCAATTTGGCCGAAAAATCTTTGTACTCAGCAGAGTCCCGCCTAAAAAGTTCTTCAAGGTGTACAACCTCCGTTGTTCTTATGGTTTTCTTATTATTCATAGCCTCCCTTGTTAAGGAAGCAATCGTTCCTTGAGACGGATAATTGAGTCCCCTAGAAGAACTAACCACAACTCGGTTATTGCTATTAACGATAGTGGCATAATCAACTTTTGTATAATTTTTGCGTAGCAGTTGAACGATATTTGTTAGCCGTCCGACATCTTCTTGCTGCACTGACACCTGGAAGTTCTCATCTTCAGCATAACAATAACAGGCCTTTTCCAAATATTTCTGTCTCTCTTGCATCTCGCTTCTAGCTATAGCTAGCGTAGATTGCAAATACTTTTCCTCTTGGTCACGCACTTGGTGCTGCAAATAAACACCTGATGCTACCCAAAGAAGAAAAAGCGGTACAGCCACTATCCAAACAATAAAAATAGCGAACTTTTTATTAATGTTCATCAGGTACACCTTTACCATAATAATGCACTATTATCTGCATTCTATCACGCAAATTCAGCTTAGCTAATATATTGCTAACATGAGTTTTAACTGTTGTCTCGCTAATAAACAAAGCCTCGGAAATCTGCTTATTGCTACAGCCTCTGCAAATAAGCTCCACAATCTCCCTTTCGCGCTCACTGATGCGCTCATCGCGAATACTCTCACGCGGCGCCAAAGCTTCTGCCTTTTTTCTATCTAGTATCTTGAGATTGATATTAAACACGTTAAGAATGGCTTCGGCAAAATGTCCTGCAAATTCCAGTTCTTTGGTAGACATAACGCGCAAATGGTAATCCTCTATTTCCTGGGCATCAAAGCTATTTTGCTGGTTGACGGCACCACTGCAATAGACAAAAGCTACAGCTTTGCCTTCAAACATGACCGGACAAGCAAAACCAACCAAGCCAAACGGACAGGTGAAAAAGGTCAGCTTCTCTTCCTTCAAAGCCTTACTCAACAATAGGTGTTTCTGATTTTGGCAGACGTCATCATCCTTCTTTTGCTTTTCATAGCAAAACAGAGAATCTTGTGACCAAACAGTCAGTGGGACACCGTTAAGGTCAAAGAACACCATGCTCAAACCATACTGTTTGGAAAACATGTCCTGAAACGTTTGCAGCTTGTCTTTACCAAACATTTTGAGCCATTCTTGCAGTGTAAATTCTTTTTTCATGATTGCCTCCTCTTATCTTCCCCTTAATCAACGTACTTAGTATAACACTCTACAACTTAATATGTAATCAATCAAAGGTGTGAACTATTTTTATGCTTTTGTAAGTAGTACCAAAGTATTACACCTTCGAGGGTAATATTCTATTTTTACTACCAAAAGTCCTTCTTTGGGTTAATGTATTTTTTTGTAACAAACTGTATGATTATGGCAATGGATGAAGGAAAAGTCCAAATATAAAAGGAGGTATTATTATGGGTCAAGATGTAAAGTGTTTAATTTTGCTTGCTGTGGTAGCTCTGTTCTTTATTACTGAAATTATTCCTCTAGCTATTACAGCAACAGCAGGAGCAATTGCCTGTGGTGTGTTAGGTTTCATCCCCGTCAAGCAAGTTTTTACAGGGTTGTCTAATTCCACGGTAGTTCTGTTCGCTGGTATGTTCGTAGTCGGTGCTGCACTATTCCATACCGGTTTAGCTCAAAAGATTGGTACCACAGTAGTTAAGTTATCTGGTACCGGTGAAAACAGTTTGATGTTTGGTATTATGCTTGTTGGTTGCGGATTGTCCTCAGTGCTTTCCAATACCGGTACCGCAGCTTGCTTACTACCCGTTGTATTGGGTATCTGCGCAGCTGCTAAGATTCCTGCCTCTCGTCAGTTGATGCCTTTGGCATTTGCTTGCGGCTTGGGTGGTAT
>JAQUUF010000089.1 GCA_028693975.1 Acidaminococcaceae bacterium | reverse complement strand
AAATCTTCCATTCTGTAGTATTCCAAAGGGCAGATAACACCAAACCTATCGAGCAAAGGCTTAGACAAAGACCCCCTGCGCGTGGTGGCACCTACCAGAGTAAACTTAGGCAAATCCAAGCGCACACTGCGAGCCGCAGGTCCTTTGCCAATAATAATATCTAGTGCGTAGTCTTCCATGGCAGAGTACAGTATCTCCTCCACCACCGTAGGCAAGCGGTGTATCTCGTCAATAAACAAAACATCATTATCGCCCAGATTAGTCAAGATAGCGGCCAAATCTCCCTGCCTTTGGATAGCAGGTCCACTGGTAGCTCTAATATTTACTTTTAGCTCATTGGCAATAATATTCGCCATAGTAGTCTTACCTAGACCGGGAGGCCCACACAAAAGCACATGGTCTAAGGCTTCCTTACGCTCTAGGGCAGCGGTAATAAAAACTTGCAAATTCTGCTTAATATGCTCCTGCCCAATATATTCGGACAGAGCACGAGGTCTCAAGCTATATTGCCAGATATCATTATCCTGCTCTTGTCCTGCTATGATTCTCTCATCCTGCTCCATTAGTTCCTCCCTGCCATTAATTTGAGGGCTTTACGAATAACGTCTTCAGTTGACATCGACTCTCGTCCCTCAATCTTCTTGATAGTGGGAATAATTTCCGAATTGTTATAGCCCAAAGCGACCAGGGCTTCGATAGCTTCGTCCAATACCGTTCCTGTTGTGGTCCCGGTACTGTCACTAAACTCCAAATCTGCCCCATCTAAGGTGCCCAGCTTATCTTTGAGTTCTAGAAGCATTCTTTCGGCCGTCTTCTTACCAATGCCCGGTAATTTGGTCAAAAACTTCAAATCTCGGCTCTGCACAGCTAGGTAGAATTCATCCACCTTAGCTCCGGCCAAAATTCCCAGTGCCACCTTAGGTCCAATGCCACTGACGGTAATTAACTGCATAAAAAGTTGATAATATTCACGGCTCAAGAAGCCATATAAATGAATTGCATCATCACGGACTGCCATATAGGTATAAGCCTTTACCTCTTGTCCCAGCGTCAGCCTGGACAGCTGTGGTGCCGGCATAAAAACACGATAGCCCAAGCCATTATTATCAATTATGCAATAATCCACGGCCAAGAACTCTATCTTGCCTTTGACAAAAGCTATCATCTTATCGCTCCCAATCCTTTACTTCTACTACTCTCAGAGTGTAGCCCACAAATAGCAATAGCAAGCGCATCTGCTACATCGTCAGGCTTAGGTTTTTCCCTGATATTGAGTAGTTTTTGTACCATGAAGGTAACTTGCTCTTTGTCAGCTCGTCCCGTCCCGGTAATAGCCTGCTTAATCTGTATCGGTGTATATTCTACTACAGGAACAGCCTGCATTGCGGCAGTCAAAACAATCACGCCGCGAGCCTGACCTACAGCAATTGCTGTGGTTACGTTCCTATTGAAGAAAAGTTTCTCCACCGACATAAAATCTGGCTTATATTGCACTATTAATGCACTTAATTCTTCATAAATCTTTTTGAGACGTAGCTCCATGGCCATATCCTTATCGGTAAAGACCGCACCGTAATGAATAGGCCGCAGATGATTACCCTGCAGCTCTACCAATCCATAACCACAAATTGCGGTCCCCGGGTCAATACCCAAAGCTAACATAGTCTTCTCCTATAAAAAAAGCAGGCAAGGCCTGCTTTAATTTATTCTTCATCAGGTAAATCAGCATTCGTGTAGACATCTTGCACATCGTCATTATCTTCCAGAGCGTCAATAAGATTTTGCGTCTTATTGGCATCAGCCCCTTCCAAGCTCACCATAGTATCTGGTACCATGGCAATCTCAGACATCGCAACTTCTACACTGCTGTCACTCAAAGCTTTCTCTACAGCATCGTAATCTTCCGGTTGAGTAATGACTTCATAGCCTTCTTCTTCCGTCTTAACATCTTCAGCCCCAGCATCCAAGGCTAGCATCATCAGGTCTTCATCACCAACGCCGCTTTCTTTGTCGATTGCAAAAACACCCTTACGCTTAAACATCCAGCCTACACAGCCAGACTCGCCCAAGTTACCACCATGCTTAGAAAAAATATGACGTACATCAGCTGCTGTTCTATTGCGATTATCTGTCAGAGCGGAAACCATAACGGCTACACCGGCAGGTCCGTATCCTTCGTAGGTAATTTCCTCATAAGCAGCACCACCGGCAGCACCGGCACCTTTGTCAATAGCCCTTTGGATATTATCCTTAGGTACATTGTTAGCCTTGGCCTTAGTCAAAGCCAGCTTCAATTTCATATTACCGGTAGGGTCCGGTCCACCCATCTTAACAGCGATAGTAATTTCTCTGCTGATTTTGGTGGTAATTTTGCCACGTGCGGCATCAGCCTTACCCTTCTTATGTTTGATATTTGCCCACTTAGAATGTCCTGACATCTATATTCCTCCTAAAAATAAACTACCAATTATATTATCACAAATGCTCCTTTTACGCAATTCTGACCTTGGTAAATATGTTACAACTGCTCTAGAACAGCCCTTCTTTGCTCTTAATTATTGGGCTGCGCTTACCTTTCCATATCAACTTCGGCCACGCCTTTTTGCGCTTCTTCATTATCGGCACTGTCCTTAATGGGAGCCGCATCGACAAACTTCTTCAAGAAAACATTGGTAATACCAGGCTCAGCCAGCGCACCTGGTCCATTGATACAACCTTTGTCGCAGGACATTCCTTCAAAATAGGTTGCATCCAGTTTACCTTCTTCTATGGCTTTTAAGCCTTCTACACAATTAACTAGGCCACAAGTGTAGTATGCCTTAACATCAGCTCCGCTCATCTTATGTACTGCCTCCGCTACTGCCGAGCCCACGCCAGCTCTGAGCGGGAAACTGCTGCCACAGGCAGAAGCTTCTGTATGGAACTCTTCCTCTGGTAGGGAAGCTGGAGCTATGCCTATGCCCTGCAACATACACAGTGCTTCTTCAAAAGTCAGCACATAATCAATAGCCTCAGGATATTTCCTGGCCTCAATTTTCTTAGTGATACAAGGCCCAACAAAAACTGTCACCGCGTCTTTGTCCTCAGCCTTGATTTTTTTACCGCAAGCTACCATAGGCGAAGCTGTAGTAGAAATATGGTTCACCAAATTAGCAGCATGCTTTTCTACCAAACCCACAAAAGCCGGGCAGCAAGAGTTAGTCATAAAATTAATTTCTGTAGGTACCTTGTCCAAATACTCTTTGGCCTCATAGAGCACCGTCATATCAGCTCCTACTGCTACTTCCTTGACTGCTGCAAAACCCAGCGCTTTGAAAGCCGCTACGATTTGTCCAGGCTTAGTCTTGAGGCCGAACTGAGTTACAAAAGAAGGCGCCAAGAGGGCATAAACTTTGGCTCCACTTTTGATTTTTTGGATAAGCTGCACGATGCAGCTGCGCTCGTCAATAGCACCAAAGGGGCAAGCACTGCGGCAAGCACCACATTCTACACAAATTTTCTTATCCATAGAAGCCTTCTTGTCAGCTCCCGGATGAATGGCGCCTAAGGCACAAGCCCTCTCACAGGGACGAGTAATTTCTATAATGGCACCGTAGGGACAAGCCTGTTTACACTTGCCACATTCAATGCATTTAGCATGGTCAATATAAGCTCTTTTTTGATAAACGGCGATAGCACCCTTGGGGCAGCTATTCATGCATTTATGCGTAAGACAATGACGACAAACATCAGTGACCATATATTTTTCTACGGGGCATTGGGTACAAGCTTCGGGCAAAACATCAATAATAGGTAAGTCCTTATCTACTGGTTCCTTTAGGGCTATCTTGGAGGCCTCAATTATATTAATACCCGTGGGCAACCCTAAGGCCATGCAGATTCTATTCTTGAGTACCGCACGCTCCTTGTGTACGCAGCAGCGATAGCGTGGCGTATCTTCCGTAACCACTTGATAGAGAATTTCGTATACTCTATCTACCAAACTACCTTCATAGGTATAGCGAGCCAGACGGGTAAGCACCTCTCTACGCAATTTAGTAATTTCCGTTACTTCCATTTCAACACCTCCCGATGCAAATCTCTATGGTATAATGATAACATATTTATATATACAATATACAAAAATTATCTTGTAAGGAGCCAAAATTCATGAAGAACACACCAGTACCACAACATGGTAGTAACGTACCAAGAGAACAAATTCCTAGCGCTTATCAATGGCGCACACAGGATATCTTTGCTAGCACCGCAGACTGGCAAACAGCAGTTGACAGCACCCGAGCACAGTTACCCCAATTAGCGCAGTTACAGGGAACCTTGAAGGATAACACCTCCATTCTGCAGTGCCTTACCCTCAGGGATACAATCGCTCAAAGCTTGGAAAAAATATATCCCTATGCACGCTTGCAACGTGATGTAGATAATGGCAATAGTCAATGGCAGGAATTAGTAGGCCAAGCGGAAGTGCTGTTGGCAGAATACGCCAAAGCAGTGTCTTTTTTGGAGCCTGAGCTTCTAGCTCTGCCTGCCTCTACTCTACAAGCATTAGCCGCTGACCCTAGCGCAGCCGCCTATGCCCACTATCTTCACGATTTGTTGCGTCTAGCTCCCCATGTCTTGGAGGCGCGTGATGAAGAACTCTTAGCCAAAAGCCAGCTAGCTACAGCAGGCAGCGAGAATGCTTTTCGTGCCTTTACCGGCGCCGATATAAGCTTCCCACCTGCCCTCGATAGCCAAGGACAGGAGCACTCTGTTAGCGAAGGAAGTTATTTGCTGAATATGTCAGCACCAGACCGTACTCTGAGGGAGAATACGTTTACGCAACTTATGAGTACCTATCGACGTTATCGCAACACCTTGGCTACCACCTTAACCGGCAAAGCTCGCAGTTCTTTGTTCTATGCCACAGCTCATAATTACACTGACACTTTGAGTGCTACTTTGGCAGGGGACAACATTTCCCCCGAGCTATATTCTTCACTAATTGACACTATTCATCAAGGCTTACCCGCTTTACATGAATATATGGAATTAAAAAGAACTGCTCTGCAAGTAGAGCAGCTCCATCCCTACGATATTTATTTACCATTAACCTCAGCCGGTGGCGACACCTTCCATTTCACCTTTGAAGAAGCCTGCACTAACGTGCAGCAAGCCCTAGCACCCTTAGGCAGTTGCTATCTTCAAGCATTGCAAGAAGGTCTCTCTCAAGGCTGGATAGATGTGTATGAGAATCAAGGCAAACGCAGCGGTGCTTATTCCTGGGGCGTTTATGGCGTGCATCCCTATGTCATGCTCAATTTCCAGCCCCGTTATAACAGTGTCTCCACTCTCGCTCACGAAATGGGTCACGCCCTGCACAGCTATTTCAGCAACCAAACACAACCCTTCCCCACTGCCGACTATACTATTTTCTGTGCAGAGGTAGCTTCTACTACTAACGAAATATTCCTCTTGGAATATATGCTCAAGCAGGCCACTCGTGAGCAAAAGATTTATCTACTCAACCAATATCTAGAAGCAGTCCGCACTACGGTATATCGTCAGGTCCAGTTTGCGGAATTTGAGCAAACTATTCATGCCAAGGTAACTCAAGGTCAAACCTTAACAGCAGACTATTTGGATAAGCTTTGGCATCAGCTTAACACTACTTACTACGGTCCTAGCTTCACTGTTGATGCTCTCCTAGACAGTGAATGGTCGCGTATCCCCCATTTCTACACACCTTTCTATGTCTATAAGTACGCTACCGGATATTCTGCTGCTACGGCTTTT
>JAQUUF010000001.1 GCA_028693975.1 Acidaminococcaceae bacterium | reverse complement strand
TATCTATCCAGCATGGTTTTAAAGACCTTTAGTCTAGCATACTCTTTATTATTAGCTTCTATCACGGTCCAAGGAGCATAGAGTGTATCGGTGCGATAGAGCATCTCATTAACTGCTTCCTCGTACTACTGCCTCTTCTCTTTGTTGCGCCAATCCTCGTCGGTAATCTTCCATTGCTTGGCCTTATCTTCTTCTCTAGCTTGGAAACGACGATATTGCTCATCTTTATCTATTTGCAACCAGAATTTGTTCACTACAATATTCTGATTGGCCCACTGCTCTTCCATATCGTTAATCTCTTGATAAGCCCTCTTCCACTCTTGCGGAGAAGCAAACCCTTCTACCCTTTCCACTAGCACTCGTCCATACCAAGTCCTATCAAAAATAGCTATTTCACCCGGCATAGGGATGTGTTGCCAAAACCGCCAAAGATAATTAAACTGTTTCTCCCAGTCATTGGGAGCAGAGACTGGATTCACTGAATAGCCCAGAGGGTCTAGCGGTGCCGTAAAACGCTTGATAGCACCACCCTTGCCTCCTGCATCCCAACCTTCAAAACCCATAATAGTACTCACGCCTACTTTATAGAGCTCTAGCTGGAGAGCTTGCAGTTTCTTGTGATACTCTTTCAATGTTGTCTTATATACTTCTGTGCTTTCCACAGATTTATTCAAATCATACTTATCCAATATATGAGGCACTTTATTATCCGCTTTTGGCATAGGTACGCTCACTTTTTTCTTAGGTTTACGCTCCAAAGCCTTCTCTAGTGCATCAATCAATACTTCAAAAGTTGCTATGATGCCTGTCTTAGTATCTTCTACCGGTACGATATGCCACGGTGCACAGAGAGTATCCGTCTTGACAAACATCTCCTCATAAACCTTCCCATAAGCTTTGTAATCAGCCCCTTCAATACCGCCCGGGGTCATGTCCTCCCATGACGAATCATAAATCTTGTTGATTTTATCCATATGAATTTTTTGCTGCTTTTTGGACAAATGCGTAAAAATCTTAATGACCAAGTAGCCGTCATCAGTTAATTCTTTCTCAAAAGTATTGATACTATCATAAGATACATTGTACCACTGGTCACTCTCATGAGGGTCGCCTACTTCATGCTCGTTCTTGAGAAAATACCAGCCCCTATGATGAATATTGATATGTCCCTTAGGTGGTAAATGCCTCCAGTAAAACATGAAAAACGGTAATTTCTTTTGAGCTTCCGTAACCTTGGAGGCTGAGAACACCGAAAAACCACGCGGGTCCATGGACTGGAGTACTTTGTTGATAATCTGGCCTCGCATAGAGCCACGCCAGCCTTCCACTACTATCAACACAGGTATACCGGCATCTCTTATTTTGCGTTCCAAGGCGCCCAGCTTGACTGACATTGCGTCAAAAGCTGTGTCGTAATCTTGTTTACTAATCTTATGTTTCAGATCTATTTCCTTTAACATTATTATCCGCCTCCGTGGCATTTTACTATCTATAGGGATTCAATGCTCTTGGTTTACCTAAAATTTCCGCCATAATAAAGCCTTCTCGCACGCGCTGCCTAAGCTTGGTGGACTTACTAGCTTGGCTCGCCATCTCTTTCTTAGACAAGTCTTCCTCTTGTCCACTCTTGACACCTGCTGCTGAGCAAGCCGGAGTTGCTAGCTCCTGCTCTGGTGCTACAGCAACTTTAAGCTCAGGGCCATACTCCCCAACTTTTTGCAACTGATCAGGCTCTGATGGCAACTGATATTCTATAATATCAGGCAGATTATTTTTAAACATTTTAGCTAGATGTGGCAGCACAACCCGCAACACCATGTAAAAAATTATTAACAGTACAAAATCCATACTCGTTACCTCTCTTACTTGTTAGGAATGCCGCCCTCTCCCGGTGCTACGCCAGCGATATTCTTGCGCATATCAGTATCGGCTATGATGTTGTTCATTTTATAATAGTCCATTACACCTAGACGTCCTTCTCGCAAAGCACTAGCCAACGCATTCGGCACCGTTGCTTCTGCTTCTACCACTTTGGCCTGCATCTCTTGAGTATAAGCTTTCATTTCTTGCTCTTTGGCCACAGCCATAGCTCTACGCTCTTCAGCTCGTGCTTGAGCGATACGTTTATCAGCTTCGGCTTGGTCTGTCATCAGCTCGGCACCAATATTGCGGCCTACATCCACATCGGCGATATCAATAGAGAGAATCTCAAAAGCCGTACCTGCATCCAGTCCTTTTTCTAATACAGTTTTGGAAATATGGTCTGGATTCTCCAATACATCACTATGATTGCCAGCGCTGCCTACACTAGTGACGATGCCTTCACCTACACGGGCAATAATTGTCGCTTCACCTGCGCCACCTACCAAACGGTCAATATTAGCTCGCACTGTAACACGGGCTTTGACCTTTAGCTCGATACCATTTTTCGCCACGGCTGATACAATAGGCGTCTCAATGACTTTGGGATTAACACTCATCTGTACTGCTTCTAGCACATTACGCCCTGCCAAATCTATGGCACAAGCTCGCTCAAAGGTCAAAGGAATCTCGGCTCTATGGGCGGCAATCAAGGCATCTACCACTTGGTCCACATCACCACCTGCTAAGTAATGTGCTTCTAACTGATTAACATTCACATTAAGCCCTGCTTTGTTTCCTTTAATCAATGGCATAACAATTTTGGACGCAGGAACCCTTCTGAGTCGCATACCAATAAGGGTAAAAATCCCGACGTTGACACCAGCAGCCATAGCCGAAATCCACAGTCCCAAAGGTACCAAATTCAAAAACAAAGCAATAAGAACAACGGCTATAACAATGACAAACCCACTTCCTAAAAGTTCTAACAT
Organism: Acidaminococcaceae bacterium; assembly: GCA_028693975.1. Taxonomy (GTDB): domain Bacteria; phylum Bacillota; class Negativicutes; order Acidaminococcales; family Acidaminococcaceae; genus JAQUUF01. Next base: position 25,378 of record JAQUUF010000001.1, on the reverse strand, counting down.
ATCACACTCTCCTTCGCAACTATTATTTTATTTCCTTCAACTCTAATAACTACCACCGTCTGTCCAGCTGCCACAAACTCTCCTTCAGTAACTACATCTACTCTCTGCCCCGCAAGCTGGATAGCACCACTAGGACGCAATGGTGTAAGTGTCACACCCTTTTGTCCCAAGCACCTGCTCCAATCAGCACTAGAACTATAGCCATCTTTGTTCTCTTGTTTATCTTGGAGAACAAATTTGTTCCAAGCTGGGTTGTGAGGCAGATACTTAACCAATATCGCAAAAATTCCAATGGCGATTACCAAACTCCCTGCCAGATAAGATAAGGCTGCGCCGTTAGCACCAAGGATGTAGTAGAAACTGGCCAAAAGGCACAGAATGCCTCCCACGCCAAAAACTCCAAAACCAGGAATAAAAACTTCAATAAACAAAAGTCCCAGGCCCAAAATAAACAAGGCTACTTCCATCCAGCTACCCTGTCCTCCCAAGAAGTTAATGCCAAAGAGCATAACCGCCGCTACGATGGCTATACCACCAGCTATACCAGTGCCCGCCGTTTTTATTTCTGTAAAAATACCGATAAAAATTACCACGAGCAATATGGCCTTCACTTGCGGCAACAAAAACCAACTGCTAGTCAGAATATCTTGTTGGCTGGGATAGAGGTCCAGTGGAACAATCGGTGTAGCATAAGTTACTACAGTGCACAAAAAAATCATAGTTAAAAAGAGCAGACTAGGAATTTTTGTTTTCATTTCTGTGGCCTCCTAAAAACCTTAATTATACATATTATTATAGCATAAAAAAGAGAGTGCCTAAGCACTCTCTTTCATCATTTCAAAATCTCTCTGACCAAAACATTAATACGTTTACCATCAGCACGTCCTGCTGTCTTAGGCATAATGTAGGACATAACCTTGCCCATGTCCCGCGGCGTAGCAGCCCCTGTAGCCTGCACAGCCTCTGCCACTATGGCTTTGAGTTCATCATCGCTGAGCTGTTGGGGTAAATACTTTTGCAGTACAGCGAGCTCCTTCTTAGTGTGATCCACTAAGTCGGCGCGTCCGGCTTTGGTGAATTCCTCCAAAGAATCATTACGCATTTTGACTTCTTTCATCAAAACAGCCATAACTTCTTCTTCAGTTAATTCTTTTTTGTCATTAATCTCTAAATTTTTGATATTAGAGCGAGCCATGCGTATAACATCAAGGCGCAATTTGTCATGTGCTTTCATGGCTTCCTTCATATCTGCGGTCAAAGCGTCTTTAGTAGACATAATAAAGCCCCCAATTATCTGGTTTTGCGCTTCCTTGCTGCCTCGGATTTCTTTTTGCGGGCAACACTGGGTTTTTCATAATGTTCACGCTTACGAACTTCAGAAAGAATACCTGCTTTTTGAGTCGCTCTCTTAAAACGACGTAAAGCACTATCCAAAGATTCGCTTTTGCCAACTTTAATCTCAGTCATCTGTATCCCTCCCTCCACTATTACAACTAGGGAAGTGTATATTAATTACACTGAAACATTATAACTTATTACACCCCTTTGTGTCAATACATTAGCAGGGAGGCCACCCCATTGCTTTGCCTGCCAAAATATGAAAATGCAAATGTTTGACGGTTTGTCCGCCCTCATCCCCGGTATTGATAACCAAGCGGAAGCCCGCAGGCCCTACGCCAGCCAAGCTTAATATTTCCGGTAATTTCTCTTGCACATGGAGCACAAGACCACTAGGAGCTGTCAAAATATTCTCTGTATGTTCTTTGGGGATAATCAAAATATGTACCGGTGCAGCTGGCGCCACATCGTTAATCACGATAATTTTATCATCTTCATAAACTCGTTTGCTAGGTATTTCGCCAGCAATAATCTTACAAAAAATACAATCTGTCATACGAATCCTCCTTGGCCTCTCGGCAACAAATTTATCTTTTATATTATACTACCCCAAAGCCCATCTTGGTAGAGTTTATCTAAATGTGTGGAAACGATTTTACCACTTAAGTCTCCTGTATAAGCAGTGTATACGCGTACATAATTGGGCGTAAGCCCTTCCCAGAGGCCTTCTTTGGTCTTAGTCTCCCACAGCACCTGTGTCTCTTGGCCTATTTGCTGCGAGCAATAGTTTGTATGCAGCATCTTATCTAACTCTGCCAAAACTTCTGCCCGCTCTTGCTTAATTTTATCTTCCACTTGCTCCGTCATGCTAGCTGCCGGTGTACCACGGCGCTGCGAATAGGGGAAAATATGCATTTTGGCAAAACCACAGCGCTGCACAAACTCGCATGTCGCAGCAAAATCTTCCTCCGTCTCACCGGGAAAACCAACTATCACATCTGTAGTCAGAGCCACTTGTGGTACTGTCACTCTAATCTTTTGCACCAAATCTAAGAACTTAGCCCTATCATAGGGGCGGTGCATCGCTGTAAGAATCCTGTCCGAGCCAGACTGCAAGGGCAGGTGCAAATGTGGACACAGGCGCTTGTCTTGCTGCATCAGCTGCAAAAGTCCTGCGTCTACTTCTACTGATTCCAAAGAGCCCAGGCGCAGTCTCTGCAAACTTGGTACTGCTAGTGCCGCTGCTACTGCCTGCGTCAAATTAGCCCCGTCAGGCTGCTCTTGTCCATAACAGCCCAAATGGATACCAATTAGAACCACTTCTTTGTACCCATGTTGTGTAAGCTGCTGTACTTCGCTATTGATATTCTCGAGACTACGGGAGCGCAACGGTCCTCTAGCATAGGGAATAATACAATAAGTACAATATTGATTACACCCTTCTTGAATTTTCAAGTAAGCTCTGGTCTTATCGGCTTCATTACCGCCAGCGAGTTCTTCAAAAGCCGTATTTTGCACTAACTTATGCACTTTGTTTCTGGTATCTGTACGTCTATCCTGCCAAGCATCTGCTACCAGGGCAACTATTTTGTCTCTATCTTGATTCCCTATGATAAGGTCCACTCCAGCAATAGCCGCTACTTCTTCCGGTGCCGTTTGAGGATAACAACCAGTAACGACGATTAAAGCCTCAGGTGCTTTGCGAATAGCGCGGTTAATCATTTTGCGCGATTTGCTCTGGCCCATATTAGTGACTACACAGGTATTAATTAAATAAATATCGGCTGCAGTTTCAAAAGGCACTATTTCATAGCCACTGGAGGCAAACAAGGTCTCCATAGCGGCGGTATCGGCCTGATTGACCTTACAGCCTAAAGTATAAAAAGCAATCTTACTCATTAATTATCTATCCTCCAAAATCTCCGCTAGCATATAGCACAGCAGCTAGCGTCGCAATACAAGCTGTCTCAGTTCTTAAGATGCGGCGACCTAAGCTAACCGACTGCCAACCATGAGCACGCAGATAAGTATATTCATCCTTACTAATGCCGCCCTCCGGCCCAATGAGGATAGCTACTGACTCAGCCTCGGCATTATCGCTAAGCACTTGGCGCAGACCAAGCTTATCCTCCACCTCATAGGCAAGAATTTTAAGCTGGATATGCTCTGTAGCCATGACCAATTCTGCTAGAGTAGATACTGGAGCCACCGTAGGAATAATGTCTCGTTTGGCTTGTTTGGCTGCTTCTTCAGCAATTTTCTGCCAGCGGCTTACCTTCTTCTCGGCCTTCTCCCCCTTGAGCTGCACTACACAATTATCCAAAGCTACCGGAATGATAGTACTCACTCCCAGCTCCACAGCTTTTTGTGTAACAAAATCAAATTTATCACCCTTGGGAAGACCTTGAGCTAAGAGCAACTTAGTTCTAGGCTCGTTCACCCCAGGTAGTAGCTCCTCTAGAACTATGCTCACTTCGTCCCCTGTCACTGAAGCTATCTTCATTAGAGCACTGACTTGGTCCAAGCTGACTATCTGCACTTGCTCCCCCACTTGCATTCTCAGCACTTTGGTAATATGATATGCGTCCTTACCTGTAATAGTCATCTGGGGAGCAAAATTCTCCCGCACAAAAAAACGATGCATCTTAGTTCTCCTTTTCCATAAGTATTGCTACCCACTCGCCACGGCGATGAATATCAATGACCTTAAGGCCTTGCTGTACAGCAGCAGTCGTAATTTCCTCTGATCTCTCTCCAATAATACCACTAGCCAAGAACAAGCCGTGTGGTTGAAGCTTACCGGGAATATCCGGTAATAGCATTAGGATTACAGCAGCAATAATATTGGCAATGATAATATCTGCCTGGCCTTGCGTCCCCTGCAAAAGGTCTCCCTGCTTAACTTCTATAGCCTTTTCCAGATGATTATCCCTAATATTAGCCGCCGCCACTCGCACTGCTGTAGCGTCGATATCCACGGCTTTGATATTAGTGGCACCCAAGAGCGCCGCCGTCATGGAGAGAATGCCACTGCCCGTGCCTACATCAAAAATCTGCATGCCCGGCCGTACTATCTGCTCTAGTATCTCCATACACATATTAGTAGTATGATGAGTACCTGTACCAAAAGCCATACCGGGATCTAATTCAATTACCTTATCCTCTGCCTCAGGCGTGAAACTCTCCCAGGAAGGTTTAATAACTAGATGCTTACCTACTCGCGTCACATGGAAATACTGCTTCCACTCGTTGGCCCAGTCCTGCTCAGATACAGTACGAAACAAAGTCGGTCCGAAGCGGAAAGTACCAATCCTAGCTTCTATCAGCTGCAACTCTTGCTCAATCTTCTCTAACCGTTCTGCCAGATTATCATCTTGAGGATAGTAAGCCTTCACCGTTACTATCTGGGTATCTTTTTGCTCCGGAATGGCACAAAGTTCCCAGGCTCCAGAACTGCGCAATGTATTGACCAGCACCGGGTCTTCAATAACCACGCCATTGGTAGCACCTAGAGAGCGTAACAGCTCTGCGGCAGCCTCTACTGCCGTATGATTAACTTTGACACTTACCTCTAACCATTTATCCACTTGTATCTCTCCTAATTAATTATTGCAATTTTTCATTATCTCCAATATTATACCACAGAAAAAGCGTGCCTTAGGGCACGCTTAAAAATTAAACTTTGTTTCTAACCCACACTGCGTAACAACGGTAACATTATTGGTGCCAAGATAGCTGTTGCCACTCCAGTCAAAGCAATCGAAACTACGGCTATAGCCAATTGCAAATCACTTTTGCCAATACAGGCGCTAGCACCCAGCCCATGACTGGAGGCTCCTATAGCCAACCCAATGGCGATATCGTTCTTGATACCAACAAGCCGCAAAACTCGATGATTGCAGGCCGCCCCTAGCATGCCTGTAAAAATAACACAAGCTACAGTCAAAGCCGGGATACCGCCGATAGAGGCGGATACTTCCATAGCAATAGGGGTCGTAATAGACTTAGGCAGCATAGAAACTAGCACCGCTTCCGATGCACCAAAGACACGTCCGCAGACATAGATGGATATAATTCCTACCAAAGTAGATAGTACCACTCCACCTATGATAATGGGGCCATATTTCTTTAAAGTCCTCCAGTTCTTAACCAAAGGCAGTGCCAAAGCAATAGTGGCCGGACCTAACAAAAAGTTAATGAACTGCGCTCCCGCATTGTAATCTTGGAAAGTCACCCCGGGTACAAAGAAAACTACGCCGATACAAAAAATTGTTGCCAAAACCAGTGGTGGCACAGCATTAAGGCTCAACCTATCCACTAAATATTCGCTAAAAACATAAGCTACTATAGTGAGCGCTATGCCAAACAAAAGACTGTGTACAAGGACTTCCGGTAAAATCATAGAGGCTTATCCCCCTTTTTATTACGTAGCGCTAACTCCAAAAAGCCTGCTGTAGTCAAAAGAATAATCAAACTGGTTATTATTATAGTAGCAAATATAGCCAAGGCTTCAGCTTGAATTTCCTGTACATAGAGCATTATTCCTACTGCCGCCGGCAAAAAGAGCATCCCCATTTTTTTGATTAACAATGTACAGATATCTTCTACCACTTCCAGTCTTATTATGCCCTTAAGCAACAAAACAGCTAAGAGCAGCATGCCCAGAAGGGACGGTGGAAACTTCAACCCTAGGGCATTTACTATCAAAACGCTCACCCATTGCAACGCCAGGAGCACAGCTGTTCCCTTTAGCAACGCGTCTGCATTCATACTATCCCCTCTTCCAAAAAAAAATAAAAAGTATTTATAGTGTGCCACACAATAGGGTGCTTGTCAATTAATTCACAGAATCTTCTCAATAATATAAAAGCACAAAAAAAGAAGAGCAATGCTTAACGCAGAGCTCTTCTTTCATACATTTAAATGTCCTTGGTAGTACCTATTACAAGCTCAATACTGCTACGCTACCTTGAGCCAAAGTTTGAAGAACGTCAATGAGACGTTGGTTACCGCTACCTTTAAAGGGTAGGCTAATATCCCTTTGCTCCAAAATAAAGGGTCCGTCCACCAAAACATCTATTAATCGCAGCACCGGATAATCTTTAACATCTTCATATAAATATCCGGTATACACCCAAATATTAATATCAGGTCGTTCTTGCCGCACCAAAGGTATCACTTGTTCCAGCTCTTTTGCTTGTGCTAGAGGGTCGCCGCCGCTGAAGGTAACACCGCGATGAATAGGCGTCAGCTTCTGCAAAATAGCTGCTGCTAATTCCGCAGGGGTATAGGCACGACCACCTTCAAAGGGAATAAGTGCTGCATTATGGCACCCCTTACAATGCCGTGGGCAACCTTGTAAGAATACTACTGTGCGCAAACCCAAACCATCACATACCGACTCACCTAAAATATCTGCAACCTGTAACATGATTCTCCTTCTGACTATTAATTATCACCACAACTCTTGCGTTTGAGTCTGCGCTCAAACTTAGCAGAGCATTGAGGACAATAATCACTGTCAATTATTCCTGTGTAACCGCAATTAGAGCAGTAATCAATAGGAAAATTAATTCCTACATAACCACAGTCGCAAGCACACATATGTCTTAAAATATCTTCTACCGCACCTAGATTATTAACTGGAGAAGCCGAGAACTCTACATAACTGATATGACCGCCATTGGAATATTTACAATAAGGTCCCTCTAAACGCATCTTCTCATAAGCGCTAATCTTGAAGTTAACCGGTATATGATTAGAATTAGTGTAGTAAGCTTTATCCGTCACGCCCGGGATAATACCATATTCTCTCTTGTCCATCCTAATAAAGCGTCCGGACAAGCCCTCTGCCGGAGTGGCTATCATGCTAAAATTCAAATCATACTTCTCAGCGGCTTTGTCCATCTTGTCACGCATAAAAGCCACTATTTCTAGACCTAGCTTCTGAGCATCTTCGCCTTGACCATGGTGATGTCCAACTAAGGCTGTCAAGGTCTCAGCCAGACCAATATAGCCCAAAGTCAAAGTACCATTGACCAACGCCGGTCCAATAGTATCACTCATGCTCAACTTCTCACTGCCTAGATATAAGCCCTGTCCCATGACAAAAGGCAAATCACGCACTTTAAGATTAGCTTGAACGTGGAAACGGTGTAAGAGCTGTTCTGTAACCAAATCACAAATTTCATCTAAGTATTGGTAGAAGCGCATAATATCATGCTCTGCTTTGATAGCCAAACGGGGTAGATTAATAGTAGTAAAAGAGAGGTTGCCGCGGCCATCGGTTACTTCCGGACCACAACGATTAGATATTACTCTAGTGCGACAACCCATATATGCTACATCACCGCCATAAGGGGAATTATAAGAAGTATCCATGAAACTGAAGGTCGGATTCATGCGGCGTGCTGCCACAGCAATAGCCTCTTGGAACAAATCATAGTTGGGGTCGCCCGGGTCCATATTAATCCCCTTCTTCACGCGGAAGATAACATTGGGGAAAATGGGGTTCTCGCCATGGCCCAGACCCTTGGCATAAGCCTTCAGAATATTATGCGTTACCTTACGTCCGTTATCACTGGTATCTAGACCCAAATTCAAACTGGAGAAAGGAACTTGGGCGCCAGCCCGTGAATGCATGCTGTTCAAATTATAAATAAAAGCTTCCATAGCCTGGAATACTTCTTCATCACTAGCTCCATCCATAAAGGGAGCCATATCTCTATCGAAAAATCCAAAAGACTGACCGCCAAACATATCGTTCTGCGAGCTTTGGAGAACAATCGCAGCAAGAGCAGTCGCACTGCCAGGACGCTTAGGCGGGCGAATAAACCCATGTCCATTGTTAAACCCAGTCTTTAACAACTTACCCAAGGGAATATTGAGACAATTTACTGTCTTACCATAAAAATCCAAATCATGAATATGAATATCACCGCGCTTATGGGCTAGAGCAATTCTCTCCGGAATCAACCTATTAAGATAATATTCACGACTGGCCGCACTAGCTATCTGTAGCATCTTGGCAGAAGGAGAATTAGAAATATTAGCATTATCTCTATCTGTTTCTTTGAGAATCTCTCCTACAGTATCCATTAACTCGCTACGCGCATTGCGGATAGCCGTTCTTTTGGCTCTATAGAGAATATAGGCCTTAGCAGTCTTGGAGTGACCACTCTTCATCAGCACCTTCTCCACAGTATCCTGCACATCTTCTACAGTAACAACTCCTTTGTAGTTGTCAGTAATATACTCTAATACCTTAGCCGTAATCTCCATGGCCATCTGGCGGTCAGTGCCTCCTACCGCTTTGGCAGCGGCAAAAATCGCATCAGTAATTTTGGTATCATCAAATTCTACTTCGCGTCCATCTCTTTTGCGAATCAACACAGGTACTCACTCCTACTCTTGTTCTTTAATTTCTTTTTTCTCACGTTTCATCATTTTCTGAATCTCTTGCATAAAATTATTAACATCGGCAAACTGACGGTACACCGAAGCAAAACGTACATAGGCAATCTGATCCACCTTCTCCAGATGCTTCATAACAGTCTCACCAATAACCTCGCTAGTGATTTCAGCCTCACCTAGCGTTCGCAATTCACGCTCGATGACATTGGCCATCTCTTGAATTTTCTCATAGGAAACAGGCCGTTTTTCAAAAGCCTTAATCAGACCATTCAGTAACTTTTGGGAATCAAACAATTCTCTGCGCCCATCTTTTTTGGTTACTAACAAAGGTGTTTCCTCATACTTCTCATATGTGGTAAATCTACGCCCACATTCCGGGCACTCTCTTCTTCTCCTGATGGAGGTACCACCATCAATAGAGCGCGAATCAACCACACGACTATCGCCATATGAGCAAAAAGGACATTTCATTTGTAACCAACCTCTTTCCTTCTATAATATCTAATAGTGAAATTATATCACAAGCAATATCTTGCGTCCACTATTACATTTGACTACAAGATATAGCAAAAGCCGCAACCACTAATCGGTTGCGGCTTATAAGTTTTCCTCAATTATTTACTTTTAATCCAAGGTGGAATCTCGGTAGTAGGAGCACTAAACCCTCTCATCCCTGTCTTAAGAGTTTGTTCATCCTTCTTGGTTTCAACAAAAGATTTCGGTTTGCCAATAAAAGAAGGTGCTGAAGGAGCGGATGGACTCTTGCCACCATCGATACCGGTCGCTATAACAGTAATGCGAATTTCGTCTTCCATATTCTCGTCAATAGTAGCACCGAAAATAACCGTTGCATCTGGGTCAACAGCATCAGACACAATTGACGCTGCCTCATTGACGTCTGACAAGGTCAGATTAGGACCACCGGTAATATTGAACAGAGCTCCGTGTGCTCCATCAATTGTACTCTCCAGCAAAGGACTCTTAATAGCTGCTTCTGCAGCAGCTGCGGCGCTGCCGTCACCTTTGGCTATACCAATACCCATCAAAGCACTACCAGAATTAGTCATCACCGTTTTCACATCATTAAAGTCGGCATTGATAAGTCCTGGAACACCGATCAAATCAGTAATACCCTGAACGCCTTGGCGCAAAACATCATCAGCCACTTGGAAAGCTTCTAACATAGAAGTTCTTCTGTCAACAACTTGTAATAATCTATCATTAGGAACAGTAATCAAGGCATCAACCTTAGCTTTTAAATTAGCAATACCATGCTCTGCTTGATTATAACGTTTGCGTCCTTCAAAAGTAAATGGTTTGGTTACTACACCAACAGTCAAAGCACCTATCTGTTTAGCGCATTCAGCAATAATAGAAGCTGCACCTGTACCAGTGCCACCACCCATACCGCAAGTAACGAATACCATATCAGAACCTTTTAAAGCTTCGGTAATTTGATCACGAGATTCCTCCGCTGCACTTTCACCAATTTCGGGATTAGCGCCGGCACCGAGACCTCTAGTTAATTCCTCACCTATTTGAATACGATTAGGAGCCTTGGACAAAAGTAAAGCTTGTGCATCACAGTTAACTGCAATGAATTCCACCCCTTTTAGTCCTGCTGCGATCATGCGATTGACAGCGTTATTACCGCCACCGCCGACGCCCACGACTTTAATCTTAGCTAATGATTGCTCAGTGTTGTTTTCCACATCGAACATTTTTATGCTCCTCCCTAACTAAAGTGTATAATCCCACCTTAATATGCCTCAATATTATATACATACTATATTATATCATTCTCGGGCAAGTTGTACACACTTTTTTCTTGTATTTTCTTGTATTTTCTACTTTTTTAAGTACAAACGTCGGATAATGGCAATATTGGTAAACATTCGCAGGCCAAAGGCCAGAATAGCTACCAGATACAAGTCGATACCTAGTTTCATACCCATAAAACAAATGAAAACAGCCATAATGGCATTAACAAAAAAGCCAGAAATAAAAATCTCGCTGTCAAAAACATCTTCTTTGGCAGCTCTGATGCCACCTAGTGCAGCATCTAAGGCCGCCATCAACGCTACAGACAATAATTTGATATATTCCGGCGGTACATTAGGCAATTGCATACCAATCAAAACACCAGCGGCAACACCGATTACTAAATAAATCATTGTTTGTCACCGTCCTTTACTTTGGCATACTCAAAATGCCGTGTTCCCTTATAAGCAGGTACGGTTATAGCTTCACCTTTTTCGACATTCACTGTAATACCCCAGAATTTCAGAGTATCCACTACGCCGCCGCGGAGCCTCAAAGCACTCTCAAGTGTCTTGGGGTCACCAATAGCTGCGATAACATAAGGTGGTGTGAAGCGATTATTATTAACAGAAACAGTTGGACCTGCACAACGTATCTCCGAAACATCTAGGAGTCTTTGGTCATTAATAGAAATAGCCTCGGCGCCAGCTGCTCTGAGCTCGTTAATCAAACGCAACAAATCATCATCATGTATGATATAGAGATTAGCATTATCGCCCGGCTTAGCTACCACTTTACTATCGTCCACAGTTACTTTCACACCAGGACCAACCAGCGCCACTTCACCAGCTTTAGATTTGAGAGCTATTCTCTCTTGCGCACTAATATCTACTGTACTCTCAGACTGAAGCTTTTTTAATTCTTCAGCCAGAGCTTTCTTTTCTTTTTCAGCCTCTTTCAGACGGTCAACCAAATCCTCTGCTCTCTGTTGTGACAGAGTTGAACGAGCCTGTTCCGCGCTTTTGAATTGGGTTGCCAGCATAATACCCAAAATAACGCAGACCACAAAAAGCAAAATATTGGCTGGCTTCTTGTATTTACCCATTACAGGCCCTCCTTTAATTAACTTTGACAAAAGGTTTGTTAAAACTCAAATCAATATATTGAGCATTAATTTTCTTAGTTTTTAATTCATTACATACAGTTACAAATGTATCTCGCTTAGATTCAATATTTACGGCTTTACCCAGTTTGATTGGCAATCCGGAAGAAAGAACCACCTCTATATTGGCATCTTTGTCTAATACTATTTCTACTATCTCAGCGGTAATAGCCTGATCCAATTTGCTGAGAAACTGCAATAGCTGTAGCACATCCTCGTCCGCAATCTTATCACCACTATAAACGTTTCCCAGCTCATAGCCCTCCACAAATGGTGCAGACGCGTCTTTGATGCCCTTACCTACTGATAGCACCAAACCATTGTAATCTACTTTGGCGAAACCACCATAGGCACAGACAAAGTAACCAGCAGGGCGTCTATCAGTAATAATTACCTCTAGAATATTGGGCCAAGCATACTTGGTTGTCACTTTTTCTACTCTTAAGTCATGGCTAAGTACATGCTCTAGTTTGGCTCTGTCTACCGTAAATAAATTAATTGGCTGTTGGATACCTGCTACACTGACAACATCTTCTACCGTCAAAGCTTTACCACCTTCTACGGCAATGCGGCCGAAGGCGAACCAAGGACGGTGTACCAAAAAGTATCCTGCCAAAAATAGCACTACAAAACAAAGAACATAAAAGATAGTTCTAGTCCGGTTGTCTTTGCATCTGTCAGTAAGTCGATGCGTAAGTTCCTGCTTGATTGCCACCGGACCCCACCTCCATTATTTTTTTACAGATTCCACTATCATCGCACACAAATCAGGGAAGCTGATTCCCACTGCAGCCGCTGCCTTAGGTACAAGAGAAGTAGCTGTCATACCCGGCACGGAATTAACTTCTAGGGCATAAGGAACATTATGTTCATCTAGCATCACATCTGTACGAGCAACTCCATTACAGCCGAGAGCCTTATACGCTGCCACACCCACTGCCTGAGTAGCTTTGGTGGTAGCTTCGTCAAAAGGAGCCGGTACCAAATAATCCGTAGCACCCTTGGTATATTTAGATTTAAAATCATAAGCACCGGAATGAGGTACTATTTGAATAACCGGTAAAGCCTGAGGACCATCCTTAGTCATCATAACTACAACTGTAGCTTCCTTGCCTTTGATATATTCCTCAATCAGAATTTCATCGCCATAGGAGAAGGCATCTTCTAGAGCATGAGGCAAAGCTTCTGCTTCTTTCACTATCTCCACACCAATACTTGAACCTTGGGAAGATGCTTTGACCACCAAAGGAAGCGTAAACTGAGCCAGGATCTGCTCTACCGCCGTAGCTTGGTCGCGTTTGTTGACAACCATGTACCTAGCTGTAGAAACATTTTCTTCACTAAAAATTCTCTTGGTATAGACCTTATCCATAGAAAGCGCACTAGCCAAAACCCCTGAACCTGTATAAGGCATATTCAGCATTTCTAGCACACTTTGCAAGCGGCCATCTTCACCATAGAGACCATGGACTGCATTAAATACCATAGTAGCACCGGTAGCGCGTAGTTCTTCTACAAAATGTTCTGGGTTTAACTCCAAGGCAACAGCATCATAGCCTTTTTCAAGTAATGCGGTCAAAATAGCATTGCCTGTCAACATAGAAATTTCTGCTTCCTTAGAAGGTCCTCCCATTACTACTGCGATACGTTCTTTAGTCATTTTTTCTCTCCCATTTAACTTTTTTACCAATCTATCACCAGCCAGATAAATATCACCGGCACCCATCGTAATAATCAAATCTCCTGCCTGAGCCTCTTGTTCAAGATAGATCACAATATCATCTATACTATGGATAACTCGTACCTGTTGGCCTGTTTTCTCATGTATTTTTTGAGCCAAATAATCGCTGGTAATTCCTGGTAATGGTGTTTCGCTAGCTGCATAAATATCGGCCAAAATAAGTTCATCGCACTCTACAAAAGCATTACTAAATTCATCTATTAACAATTGCGTTCTGGTATATCTATGAGGTTGAAACGCACAAATTAATCTTTGCGGTTTGGTTTGCTTGGCTGCTACCAAAGTTGCTTTAATTTCTGTGGGATGATGTGCATAATCATCCACTACCCAGATACCATTAATCTTACCTTTGGTTTCGAAACGTCTTGCGGCACCGGTAAAAATAGACAGCGTTTGTAAAATGCTTGCCAATTCAATACCCAATATTCTGGAGGCAGCGATAGCACCCAAGGCATTAAGAACATTATGTTTGCCTGGAATCTGCAGCCTGGCCTGAGCTAAGAATTCGTCTTTATAATATACATCAAACAAAGTACCATTGGCTTGATAATCAATGTGTTTGGCTACATAATCTGCCGTAGGACAATCGATACCATAAGTAATTACATGTTTCTCTTTGTTTTTGACCAAAGAGCGAACTTTGGCGTTATCAAAACACAGCACTACACTGCCGCCATCTTTCATATTACGAGTAAATTCTGCAAAAGCTTCTTGGATTTTTTCCTCACTGCCGTAATGGTCCAAATGGTCATTTTCGATATTAGTAATAACCTCGATGAACGGATGGAACTTCAAAAAAGAACCATCGCTCTCATCAGCCTCAGCCACTACTAGGTCACCTTGTCCATTAAGAGCATTGCCTCCCAAATTCTTCACTAGCCCGCCTACAACAACTGTAGGATCTAGCTGAGCTGCACTGCAAATACAGGCCAACATAGAGCTAGTTGTAGTCTTGCCGTGGGCACCGGCTACTGCAATACCTTTATTCTTATTAATCAAATAAGCCAATACATCACTGCGATGTAAGATGGGAATCTGACGTTTTTTGGCTTCCACTAATTCAGGATTATCCTGGCTGATAGCTGTAGAGATTACTACGGCTTCAGCACCTTCTACCTGGCAAGCAGCATGACCTATGAAGACCACCGCTCCCTCGTCAGCTAACTTATTGGCCATATAACCTGCCTTGGCATCAGAACCAGTCACATGGTAGCCTCTCTTGATCAGGACATAGGCCAATGCACTCATGCCCACGCCACCAATGCCGATGAAATGTATATTCTTAATTTGGTCCAACATCTTTTATTTCCCCTTTTTCTCTACTAGTTCTAAGGCCTTGGCCGCAATATCAGCCGCAGCTTGCGGCATCCCTGCCTTGACTGCCGCCTGATGCATGGCCGTCATTTCATCTTTGTGCAATAGAAGATTTTCTATAGTCTCCTGTAATTTGACACCAGTTAAATCTTTATTCAAAATCACCTTGGCCGCCCCCACATTCTCCAGAGCTCTAGCATTAAACTCTTGATGATTGGCCGTGGCATAGGGATAAGGTATCAGAATTGACGGTACTCCCTTAACCATCAGCTCGGCCAAGCCAATGGCTCCTGCACGAGATACTGCCAAATCTGCCACAGCTAGTGCTGCTGGCATAGCATGAATATAAGGGAGAATTTTGATATTCTCCGCCGTCTTGACTCTCTCATCCAAGGCCGCCATATATTTCTCATAATCCAAGCTGCCGGTAGCGTGAAGAATCTGTACATCTGTACGACCAGCCATATTTGTTTCCATCTGGGCCATAGCCGCATTAATTGTTCTGGCACCGCGACTACCACCAAAAGCTAAAATCGTCACCTTCGCTGGGTCTAGGCCAAAAGTTTCCCAGCCCTTTTCCTTACTACAAGACATAACCTCACTGCGAACGGGATTCCCTGTATAGTCTTTCTTGGCTTCACCGGGGAAGTAACGCGCGCCTTCTTTGTAACCCAAAAAGATCTTATCCACAAAACGAGCTAAGATTTTATTAGTCACACCTGGCATAGCATTCTGCTCCTGAATGCAAGCAGGTACGCCGCGCATCGCAGCCCAAAACAAAATAGGGCCACACACATACCCGCCGGTACCGATGACCAAATCCGGCTTAAGTCGCCGCAATAAGTTAAAAGCCTGCACCATGCCTACCAATAATTTACCTGCCGAACAAATTGTCTGCAAGCTAAATTTGCGCTCAAATCCCGCCACGGAAATATATTCCAAAGGATAACCATAACGCGGTACAATATCTTTCTCCAAGCCTGCTTTGGTACCCACAAAGGTAATTTCTGCCTTTGGGTTTACTTTTTGCAGTTGAGCAGCTATGGTCAGTGCTGGATAAATATGTCCGCCTGTACCGCCACCCGAAATAACAATCTTCACAAAAAATCCCCCTTAAATCATTGAGGCAATTTACGCACTAATTCTTTAAATACTCTTCCCCTTTGGGGAAAGTTGTCAAACATATCGTACGAAGAACAAGCCGGTGACAATACTACCACCTGAGGCTCATGGGCCAATTCATAGGCCTTCTCCACTGCTTCTTGAAACGTTGTCACTAGATAAATATTCTGGATCTGAGCCTTCAGAGCAGCTTGATAGAATCTCTGCTGGGCTGCACCTAGCAGAATTAAGGCGTCGGTTTTAATGCGAATTAACTCCATCATTTCAGTCAAATCTGTTAATTTATCGTGGCCTCCCGCCAAGAGCACAACATGACCGGGGAAAGACTCCAAAGCTTTTATCGTGGAATCGGGATTGGTTGCTTTGGAATCGTTGTAATAAGGAACACCGTGGATAGTAGTAACATATTCCAAACGATGCTCTACTCCTTGAAAGCTCCTTAGCACCTGTTGCATAACCTTAATATCTACTCCAGCAAAGAAAGCACAAGCGATAGCGCCTAGCGCATTTTCCTCATTGTGAGTACCAAAAATCTGCATATCACTAACAGAACAAACTTCTTGTCTAATGCCGTTCCATTTTATCACAAATTTACCGTTTTCGAGAAAAATACCTTGAGACAATATTTCCTTACGACTTATAAAACATATTTGGCTATGCGCCTGACTAGCTAGCGACTTAGTCAACTTATTATCATAATTGAGGATAAGAATATCTTCCGCTTTTTGGTGAGCGAAAATATTAGCCTTAGCCGCAGTATATTTTTCCATAGTATGATGTCTTTCCATATGGTCTGGCGTAATATTCAAGATAAGAGCAATATCTGGTCTAAAAGATGTTACTCCCTCTAGCTGGAAACTGGACAGTTCTGCTACCAACCAATCCTGATTACTCAAGCCTTGAGCTTCCGAGGAAAGAGCAGCTCCTATATTACCGCCTACCCGCACCTGGCATGGTAAGCTACGCAGCATCTCGCCAACTAGAGTAGTCGTAGTCGTCTTACCGTTAGTACCTGTAATACCAATCCAATGACCTGAATACAATCGGCTAGCTTCTTCCACTTCGCCAATAACTTCAATGCCTCTAGCGCGGGCAGCCTCAGTTAAGGGATTTTCAAAGGTAATTCCCGGCGATACAATGACCAGCTTCGTCCGCGGAAGCCATTCTTCAAAGCTAGTTTGGCAGCTATAGGTACCGCCCGCTTTTTCTAATATTTGCACCAAACCTTCTTCTATTGTTTTAACTGTGTCGTTAAACAGCACAACTTTTTCGCCACGTGCAGCCAGAGTTTTGGCTACGCCGCAACCGCTAATGCCGGCGCCATAGACAAGAATGTATCGTTCTTCTGTCATAACACACACTTCCTCACTTTAGCAAAAATAAAATAACTCCCAACAAAGAAAAAATTATACTAACCAAAGTAAAAATAAAAACAACTTTATTTTCACGCCATCCACCCAATTCAAAATGATGGTGCAGTGGACTCATGCGAAAAATTCTTTTACCACCACTAAGCTTAAAATATGTAACTTGGATAATAACCGACAAGGCCTCTAAGACATAAACACCACCGATAATCACCAGTAGTAACTCTGTCTTGGTCAATAAAGCCAGTGCTGCGATACCTCCACCTAAAGCCAAAGAACCTGTATCTCCCATAAAAACCTTAGCTGGATAATGGTTGAAAAGCAAAAATCCCAAACAACTTCCCGTGATAGCCAATGCCATGATAAATAGGCCATCTTGCCCAACAGTATGAGCAATGAAAGCAAACGCCAACGAAACAGGCACCGTCACCCATGACACCAGTCCATCTAAACCATCAGTCAAATTAACCGCATTAGTAGTTCCTACCAACAAAATTAAAATCAACAAATAATGCCAAATTCCCAGATCGATTTGCAGACTAGATCCGGGAATCCACAGCATATGACTCTCTCCAACATCTCCTGGATAGAGCATATACACTACAGCCACTATTATTTGTAACAACAATTTTTGTTTGGTCGTCAACCCTAAATTACGTTTAAGTACTACCTTAATAAAGTCATCTATGAATCCAATAACTCCGTGCCCCACCAAAAGCCACAAAGCTATGGCTAAAGCAGGCGTTATTTCACACCAGACAAAAGTACTAATTACAATAGCGGCAATCATCATCAAGCCGCCCATAGTCGGAGTGCCGCTCTTTTTTTGATGCTCTTTAGGACCACAACCCCTAATGCTTTGCCCAAAATGCAGTTTATGCAGTTCCGGTATCAGCCAAGGTCCAACTACTGCACAAATAGCAAAAGCCGTAAGCAACGCCCACAAACCATGCAAAATCATTCTTTCACTTCTTTCTTCACTTCAAAATTATTTTCCCAAAGCCAATTCCAGCACACGATCAACTTCCATAGAATGAGACCCTTTGAACAATATAGTGTCCCCTTCCTCAAGGTGTTGACGCAGGCAAACGGCCGCTTCTTCTTTATTATTGAGATAATAGGCTTCGACGCCCAATCCCCTAGCCGCTTCATAAATATAACGTGCCTCTTGACCATAGGTTAGAAGCAACTTCACACCATAGTGCGCTGCCTGTTGTCCTACTTTGGTATGCGCTTCTTTAGAGATTGCACCCAATTCCAGCATATCTGCCAGCACCGCTACTTCGCGCCCGGAATTCTTACTCAAAGCCAATTGTTGCAGAGTTTTCAAGGCACTAGTCATAGAAGCAGGGGAAGCATTATAGGCATCATTAATGGCAGTCACTGTACCATAACGCTTAACCTCTTGACGCTTTTCCGTCAAGTGAGCATGAGCTAATGCTTCTACAATAGTTTGGTCCGGGACTTGTAAAACCTCAGCCACACTGATAGCTGCCAAAGCATTCATTACGTTGTGCTCCCCCACTAGGGGCATCTGAACAGTAAAATTCTTGCCATTAATTCTATTAACATAGGAAAAAGTAGTGCCCTGACCGGTCACATTGATATTACCACCTTGGACAACATTGTCCTTTATTATACCATATGTTACAGTCTTTGCAGCAGTTTTCATCTTAGCAATATAAAAATCATCGCCATTAAGTACTGCGATGTTATTTGCTGTCAAATTCTCCAATATTTCACTTTTAGCCTTGGCTATATTAGCCATACTGCCCAAAAGCTCCATATGAGTCTCTCCTACGTTGGTTATAACCACAATATCCGGCTGAGCCAAATCCTTCAAAGCTTTGATTTGCCCAAATCCTCGCATACCCATCTCCACTACAGCTATCTCTGTATCTTCTTGAATGCTGAGCAGTGTCTTGGGTAAGCCAATCTCATTGTTGAAATTAGCCTGCGTTTTGATAACCTTGTATTTTTTCTCCAGACAAGCAGCAATCAAATCTTTGGTTGAAGTTTTACCATTGGAACCGGTAATAGCCACAACCTTAATGTTTTTATGAGCCAAACGATAGGCCTTAGCAATTTGTTGATAAGCCCAGAGCGTATCCTTTACCACAATTGCTTTCGCTGTATACCCCGGTGCTATTGCAGACACCAAAACTGCTACCGCTCCCTGCGCCAAAGCCCTGGCACAATAAGCATGTCCATCGAACTTCTCTCCTTGGAGAGCCACAAATAACTCCCCCGGTTTAACATTGCGAGAATCTGTGGTTATACCGGTAAAGGCTATTTCTCCCTGTAATTGTGTCTGTCCTGCTGTGGCAGCAAGCACTTGGCTCAAGGTAAACATAATTATTTTCTATCCTTCCAGTAGTCGCGGACTACTTCACAATCATCAAAATGAATGGTTTTATCTTTTAATATCTGGTAATTCTCATGTCCCTTGCCCGCAATTAAAATAACATCGTCGGCAGCTGCATGTTCCATAGCGAACTCAATAGCTTCATGCCTATCTGTTATTTTTACAATTTGCTTTTGACTAGGCGCACCGGCCAGACCTTTTTCTATATCCTTAATAATTAGCTCTGGATCTTCACTGCGAGGATTATCTGAAGTAACCACCAAATTATCAGCCAGCTCCAAGGCTATACGTCCCATTATTGGTCTCTTCTTGTTATCTCTATCTCCACCGCAACCAAATACTGCCCACAATTTGCCTTTGGTTATTTCCCTAGCTGTTTTGAGAACATTATCTAATCCGTCCGGAGTATGAGCATAATCAACGATAACCGTGTATGGTTGCCCTGCTTCCACTAATTGGAACCGACCAGGAACACCAGTGAAACCGTCAAGCACACTGACAATAATATCTTTACTAATTTTTTCTGCTAAGCAAACAGCCACAGCTGTCATTACATTATAGACATTAAATTCACCGGTAATATGCAGCAGCATATCCATTTCGCCTACCGGTGTATGTAGTTTCAGATGCATATGCTTGGCAGCCACTTCAAAATCTAACGGATATATATCATTACTTGGAGTTTTACCATAGGTGATAATCGGCGTCTTGGTCCTAGCTTTGATAATGGCCGAACTATAGTCATCCATGTTAAAAATAGCACATTTATTTGTTTTTTCACCTTCGTGCAAATGCGTAAAAAGCAAGGCCTTAGCTTCACGATAATTCTCAAATGTACCATGGAAATCCAAATGGTCTTGTGTAATATTCGTCAGCGCGGCCACATCATACTCACAACCAGCCACTCTATTGAGGGCTAACGCATGAGAAGAAACCTCCATGACTACGTACTGGCATCCTGCCTGCTCCATACGATAGAGTATTTTTTGCAGATCCACTACATCAGGTGTAGTATTGTGAGATATCTCTATCTCATCTTCTATCATAATGTTAATAGTACCAATTAATCCCACTTTAAAACCGGCCTTACGTAAAATCAGTCTCACAATATTGGTTGTAGTAGTCTTGCCATTAGTACCCGTAATTCCCAACATACGCATTTTTTTGCCCGGATAGTCATAGAACCAAGGAGCAATAGCTATCATAGCTGCGTGAGCGTCTGGCACCTTAATCACCGTCATATCATCCGGGACTTTAACATTCTCTTCCACGATAACGCAACGGGCTCCGGCAGCATAGGCCTTGTCAATATATTTGTGACCGTCTACATGAACTCCCTTGACACAAATAAACAAGCTGCCAGCAACCACAGTTCTCGAATCTGTGGTTAAGTCAGTAAGTAGCTTATCTGTAGTGCCTCTTACCTTAGCCTTAGGTATTAATTTCAGTAATTCTGTTAGTTGTTTTTCCATGATTCCCCTCCAAAAAAAGGCAGCCAAAAGTGGCTGCCTCTATTTTTTAGCGTAAGCATAGCCATCGTAAGCAATTTTATTGCTGTCGGCCTGTACATATATATTGTTGCGGGCAGTACTCATCCCCAATTGTCTAGAGGCGATGTCAGTAATTCTCGCGGGATTTCTTAGTTTGTCTACATCTATCTGCAAGGCCTCGTTCTTAGCCAACAGGTCTTCTTCTTGAATCTTCAGGGCTACCAAAGCATTGCAACCTCTAAAATAGGCCGAACCAAGTACTACGCCACACAAATAGCAGGCAATCCCCACAGCAACGACCACAAAAACTGTTCTGGCATTAGTTGTACTCGCTTCTTTTTTATTTTCAACAGCAATCTTTCTTTTATTTTTGCTGAATACTCTTTCCTCTTCCCATGCTTCGTAATAATCATATTTCCTTGCCAGCACTTCAGTTCCCCCTTCCATTATATTCTGATGCCGCCTCGTAATCTTGCACTGCGAGAGCGCGGATTTTTTTCTACTTCTTCAGCGGAAGGCTTAATGGAAATAGCCTTCTTGATTTTAGGTTTTTTGCCGCAAACGCACACCGGTAATTCTGGTGGACAAATGCAGCCTTTGGCTAGTTGGGCCAAAGTTTGTTTCACAATTCTGTCCTCCAACGAATGGAAGGTTATAACACCGATACGTCCACCTATTGCCAATCTATCTACAGCTCTGGTAACAACGTCGGCTAAAATACTTAATTCACTATTAACTTCAATACGCAATGCCTGAAAAGTACGCTTAGCTGGATGAGGACCATTCTGCCTGGCTCCCTTAGGAATTGCTTTTTTTATAACATCTACCAATTCTCCAGTGGTAACCAACTGTTTTTCCTGTCGGGCGGCTACGATAAACTGCGCAATTCTCTTGCTCCAGCGCTCTTCACCATAACGATAAATAACATCGGCCAAAGCTTCTTCTTTGTAATGATTGACCACATAGGCTGCATCCAACTTTTGCCTTTTATCCATTCTCATATCCAGTGGCCCATCATGCATATAAGAAAAGCCTCTCTCAGGTGTATCTAACTGGTAGGAAGATACTCCTAAATCAAAAAAGATGCCTGTTAACTTTTCAATGCCCAGTTCATCCAGCACCTGGTCAAAATTTTTAAAATTGGCTCGGCGTATTTGTACTTGGCAAGGTGCCGCCTGTAGCTTGTCAGTAGCAGCAGCAATAGCATCAGCATCTTGATCTATGCCAATCAATGTCGCAGTGGGTGCAAGGAGCTGAGCAAAAGCAAGTGAGTGTCCAGCTCCCCCCATTGTACAGTCCATATATGTACCGTCCCGATCAGTTATCATCCAGTCAATGCTTTCAGTCAGCATCACGCTCTTATGAACAAATTCCATTTTTATCACCTGTCCGTAAAAGTTTTAAATGCCCAAGTCCACCAACTGTTCTACTATGTCGGTAACATCTTTGCTTACTTCAGCGTTGTAATCATGCCAAGCCTCACTATCCCAGATTTCAGCAGTAGTGCCAACGCCGACGATAACGACTTCTTTATTCAACCCAGCGTGCTCACGCAGAGCAGCCGGCAACAATATTCTTCCTTGCTTATCTACTTCTGCTTGGCAAGCATTACCAAATAAGAATCTGGATACTTGTCTCACACTTTGCTTGGACTTGGGAGCCGCAGCAAATTTTGCCAAAAGCTTCTCCCACTCTGTCTGGGAATAAACAGACAAACATTTATCCAAACCTTTGGTAATGATAAAGTCAGATCCTAGTCCTTCACGTAGTTTCGCTGGCATAAAAAGTCGCCCTTTTGCATCAATTTTATGTTGAAATTCACCCATTAACATGCCAACTACACCTACCTCTATTTCTCCACTTTTCACCACTTTTCCCCATTATAAACTTATATTTAGTAAAAAACAAGGATTTTATCTATAATTAAGAAGAAAAACAAAATATTTTTTATTTTCGTTAAAGTGTGTTATAATTAATCCCTAGGAAGTTAGTATTAAATAAAAATAAGTGGAGGAAATTGATAATGGCAAAGATTACCAAAGACTCCGGCATCATTGATGCCGTACAAGAACATCCAGAAATTTTGGAAGTTTTCCAAGAGTATGGTTTGGGCTGTGTAGGTTGCATGGCTGCTCATTTTGAGACCATTGGTCAGGGAGCTCAAGCTCATGGTTTGGACGTTGATGCTTTGATAGCTGACCTCAACAAAAAGATTGGCGAATAGTTAACTACACAAAGTAAAAGCAGGTACAAGTTTAAATTAACTTGTACCTGCTTTTTTATCATTCTATATACGCATTGTACTCAATAAAAGGCAATTTTTCTCGGAGCTCCTTACGGCAACTATTAAGATCAGTCAAAGCTGCTTGAGTAACACCATGCATCAGTCTCACCCTATCGCTTGAAGTCTGCATTGACACTACATTTCGTTGCGACACCTGGAACACCGTCTGGCTCATTTTAACATACCAGCTTGCAGACTTACCCACTCTCTTTCTGCCGATATCGGCTAGCAGCAAGTATTCTGCTCCAGCCTCTTTTGCTTTCTCAAAACATTGTTGTAAGTTAGCTCCTTCCCAAGTATCAGCAGTTACTTTAATATCAAGCACTACATAGCTAGGGAGAAAGCTACGATATTCGTCCAAAACCAATCTTTGAATATCAGGAGTATACTGGTCATTTGTCTGCTTAGGATTATTAAGCATAACCACAGCTACCAGTGGCCTTCCCAACGTAACTTTTTTGGTTGGCCATGTAGACAAATATCCTAAACGTAAACCCTCGTCCTGCACATCATAATAGTTGCGGAGGGCATAGTCCATATAGAAAGCAGAATCGTGGAAATTATCCGTATATTTGCGTGACACGTGGAATTTAAATTCCTCGCCAAAAAGATGGTATTTGCCACCCCACAGCTTAAGACCGAAAGGTATAGGGTCCATTGTAGTCTCTACCCGCAACAAATTAATCTTATCACCGTACTCCTTAATAAACGCTTCATTGCCCACAGCTGGTGCCCCGAAGCTAATAACAGGCACCTGCTCTTTGTTCACCCCTAGAGCTACTAAGCGTTCTGCATAAATAATCGCTGCTGCACCGCCAAGGCTATGACCTGTTATATAGAGTTTGAAATTTGGTTTAGCTTTTAACTTGCTCACAATATCATCTGCTACGTGGTCACCATCAATGTCTTCTTGGAGAGCCAAGGCAGCAGTAACATAATTATTGAACCCTCTATGTATCTTAGGAGTGGTCGGAGGACCCGCCTTCTCCTGAGCAATTGCTTGAAACTCTGCTAGACTGTGCCCACCAAAATTAACTTGGCCCAAAGTCAAATTTTGCTTCCAATCGGCGGTACTGTGACTACCACGAAAAGCCAGAATTGCATAATTCTTCCTGTGATTAGCCGCTATAACAAAATGTGACTCTACTCCATTGGCCGTGCCCACATAAGGTAAAAACTTCCACCCTCTTTTACGCATATAAGCCCATTCATCTGTATTGATTCCACCTTCATAAGTAGCATTACTGGCAGCCATAGTCATAGCAATCATCCGTGCTTGGCGATATTTCAATCTAAACTCCTGCTTGGTTTCCGCCGTTGTTTGTGTTGATGTAGACGAGGCAGATATCACCTCAGCTGTTTTAGTTGTAGCAGTAGTTGTCACAGGCTTAGCTGTTGCTTCTGTTAAAGTCGCAGCCTCCCCACCTCCAGACCACATCAAACATAATAAACATAACACTAACAATGTCTTTTTCATAAACCTTTTACCTCCCATACTTCTACTGCAGAATACTCTAGCAACCCTATAGCAAAAACGCTGTTTTGCGCTACACAATATTTCTTTAATGCTTTAATGCCTCTGCAAAAAATTATACAGCGCCCCAGCTAAAATAGCTTTACTGCCCATAGTGCTAAAAACCACTTGAGTCTTGTCATACACATAGGGAATTAGTTTGTCTTTTAAAGCTTCTCGCAACAAAGGCTCTAAATAAGCTTGCTCAGCCATAATACCACCGCCCACAATCACCCTATCTGGATTAAGTATATAACAGATATTGGCGATACCTACAGCCCAAGCCTCCACCATGTCTTGCAAAATTGGCACTACCGCCTTATCGCCAGCCTTGGCCAAGTGAAAAATCTGGCGGCCGTCCAAGGTAGCAACCGGCACCCGTTTAGCCGTAGCGACTTTCTTTATCAAAGCACTAACCGAAGCTTGCTCTTCCCAAGTGCTCTCGCCATCAATTCTTTGATAGCCCACCTCTCCTGCGCTAAAAGAACTGCCCTGAATCAACTTGCCA
>JAQUUF010000088.1 GCA_028693975.1 Acidaminococcaceae bacterium | reverse complement strand
TGCCTTATCAAGACGGAGTAGATGGTTTTTACTATTGCCTGCTTGAGCGTAGCAAGGATTAAGATGACACAACAAGAATTATTTGGCACTACATTAGAGGAAATGCAGCAGGCTTTGCTACCGCTGGGATTCAAGAAATTCCGCGCTGAGCAAATCTTTAGGTGGCTATACGAAAAAGCTGCTAGCAGCTTTGCAGAAATGACTAATCTGTCCAAAGAGCAGAGAACTCAATTAGAAAACAATTTTACTATCTTGCCGGGCCAACTCAAGGTAGTGCGCGAGCAACGCTCAACAGATGGCTTGACGACCAAGGTGTTATTAGGCTTCCCCGACGGCAATTGTGTGGAGACCGTCCTCATGCAGCACGATTATGGCTATAGCGTCTGCGTATCATCGCAGGTAGGCTGTAATATGAATTGCAGCTTTTGCGCTAGCGGACTGCAAGGGATGGTGCGTAATTTGACCTGTGGCGAGATTTTAGCGCAGATTTATTATTTTCAACATAGCTTGGCGGAACAAGGTGCTAGAGTCAGTCGCGTGGTAGTTATGGGCAGCGGTGAGCCGATGCTTAATCTGGAGGCGGTGCTGCAGGCTTTGCAATTGCTTCATGCCGACCACGGTCTAGGTATCAGCTACCGTAATATGACTATTTCTACCTGTGGTATTATTCCGGGGATAGCGACTTTGATTGAGCGTGGTACCAAGATTAATCTGGCTATTTCTTTGCATGCTCCCAATGATGAGCTGCGTACAGAGTTGATGCCAATTAATAAAAAATATAATTATGCCGATGTTGTTGAGATGGCTGAGCGCTATGCTCAGACTAGTGGGCGTCAGGTCATGTACGAATACATCCTGATTGATAAACTTAACGATAGCGAAGAAATGGCGCGTCAGCTGGTGACGTTGCTACGGCGCAAACTTGCTGTCGTTAATTTGATACCAGCTAATCCGGTGCCCGAGAAGGGCTATCGCCGCCCACGACCAGAGGCCGTGAATAACTTTTTCCAGGTTTTGAAAAAAGCTAATATTAACGTGACTGTACGCAGGGAAATGGGCAAAGATATTGACGCGGCCTGTGGTCAATTGCGCGCGAAGTCCTTACAAGAGAAATAATTTTGTCCGCGAGGTGAAGAAATTGCAAGCTGTATGCAGAACTAATCGAGGTTTGGTTAGGGAGAATAATGAAGATAGAGTATTGGTGAAGATTCCCCATTTGTTTGCTATTGCCGACGGTATGGGTGGGCACCAATCAGGTGAAATTGCCAGTTATGAAGCCGTGAAGCTCTTGGCTACCCTAGAGTTCGAAGGGATGCCGGAGGAGCAGATTCTGCCTTACCTCCAAATTAAGATAGAGAATATTAACAAGAAAATATGGGAGATGGGTCAAGCCAATAAGAAGCTTAGCGGTATGGGGACGACTTTGACCGCACTCTATTTGTCTGACAAAAATCATGCCTTTGTGGGTCATGTGGGTGATAGCAGAATTTACCTGCTGCAGAATAATGTGCTTAAACAGGTAACCAGCGACCATAGTCTGGTTGCGGAGATGGTGCGCCAGAAAAAAATGACTGCCACTCAGGCAGAGAATTCTGCCAAAAAGCATCTCATTATGCGTGCAGTAGGAGCAGACCCAGAGGTAGAGGTTGATACTTTTGAGTTTCTTTTAGGTGGTGCGCGCAAGATTCTGCTGTGCAGTGATGGCTTATCCAATATGGTACCTTTGCAACAATTGCAGGAAATTATACGGGAAGAGGACCTTAATGCTCTGGCAGATAAGCTGATGCAGGTGGCACTGGCAGCAGGGGGCAGAGATAATATTTCCTTTATTGTTGTGGATGTGGAGGGTTAATTATGGCAGATAATGAGAGAATAACCCTCGGAGCAAGATATGAAATTATTAACAAAATAGGTGGCGGCGGCATGGCTGAAGTTTTTCATGGCTACGATACCTTCCTCAACAGAGATGTCGCTATTAAGATTTTGCGTGACCAATATATAGAAAATGATACTTTTATCAAGAACTTCCGTCAGGAGGCCTGTTCAGCGGCTAGCTTATTGCATCCTAATATCGTCAGTGTGTACGATGTGGGGACTGATAATAGTATTTATTACATAGTTATGGAATATGTCAATGGTTCCACTCTGAAGAAATATATCATGGAGCATGGTGCCATAGAACCTAAGAAAGCTATCGGCATTGCCAAGGGGATTGCTGCAGCTTTGATCCAAGCACATATTCACAATATAGTGCATTGTGATATTAAATCACATAATATTTTATTGACCACAGAAGGTATCGCCAAGGTTACAGATTTTGGCATTGCCAAAGTTACTACCCAAGCAACGACTACGCTAGACAAGGTAGTAGGTTCAGTATATTATTTGTCTCCGGAGCAAGCTTGTGGCAAGCCGGTGACACCAAGGTCGGACCTCTATTCTTTGGGAGTGGTTCTCTTCGAGATGCTGACGGGGAAATTACCCTTTGAGGCAGATACACCGTTAGATGTAGCTCTCATGCATGTGCAACAGACAGTACCGTCGCTCCATGCTATTAAGCAAGATATTCCGATGTTTTTGGAGCAGATAGTTGACAAAGCACTGGCCAAAAAGCCAGAGGATAGATATACCTCAGCTCAAGAGCTGCTAGTAGATTTGAAGAAGGCAGAAGTGCTGCTCAAGAGCAAGGAAGATAATGCCGTAGCCAAGGAAGAAGTAAAAACAACCCACCCTGATTACAGTGAAGAAGGGTTTAACGACGCTACGGTGGTAATTAATAAAGCCGATATGTTAGCCAATCTGCAAGAGGCCAATGTACAAGACAATAACTTGACTCAAGGCAAGGAGGAGTTAGCGGTACAATCGCCCATAGAATCTAATCGGGATAAGAAGATGCTTAAGCGTATCTTCTTGGTTATCGTGGCTATGCTGGCTATAGCCGGTATTTCTTTTGGACTTTTGACAGTAACCAAGCCGGTCGTAGTCATACCTGAGCTTAAGGGGAAAACTATCGTAGAAGCAGAGAATATTCTTACGCAATTGAAGTTAAACTATAAATTGCAAGAAGAATATAATGCAGAAGTAATTTCGGGTCAGGTCTGTCGTACTATACCAGGGGCCAATAGTCAGGTTCGTGAAGGCAGGACTATTTTGCTAGTCATTAGCAAAGGAGTGGAGCCCGGGAAGATGCCTTATCTTAGAGGCAAGACTCTCAGTGAAGCCAAAACACTCTTGAGCAAAGCTAAAATTAAACTGGGCAATGTAACGGTTAAATACAAAGCAGGAGCCAAAGCCGATGAGGTTTTGGAGCAAAGTATTGCTAGCGATACTCAAGTGGCAGACGATGTTCAGGTTGATCTGGTGGTTAATTCCGGTGATAAAGATGCTATCGTGCCGGATTTATCCGGTGTTAAGCTAGAAGACGTCAAAGCTAAGCTGGCCGATGCCGGCTTGACAATAGGAGAGATTACCGAAGAAGAGAACGAAGCTGCGGCCAAGACGGTGCTCAGGACAAGTCCTAGTGTTGGCGCTGTAGTAAGGAAGGGTACTGCCGTTACCATTGTTGTGTCCAAGGGTGGTAAAGGGCAAGACAATAAGGGCAGTAGTGATGCAGTCAGTGGTAATATCAAGATAGTAGAGTTCGTAGTGCCGTCTGGTGCGGCTAATAATAATGTGCGCATCGTAGTTGCTAATGACAACGGCACCTCGACGGTTTATACGGGTTCGGTTAAGAGCGGAGCGCGTATTAGGCAGCAGGTTAATGTTGCAGGCCCCACTAGAGTGCAATTCTACGTGAATAGTTCTTTGCAAGAGGAGAAGAAACTTTGAGTGAATTAACAGGGCGCATAATTAAAAACTATAATGGTTATTACTATGTGGAAACACCGGACAACAAGCTCTACACCTGTAAAGTCAAGGGTAAGCTCAAAAAAGAAAAATTCAGTTTGGTGACAGGAGATATAGTTTCCTTTGAGCAAGTAGGAGACGAAGGTATGATTGGTGCAATTATGCCGCGCAAGAATTTCTTGCAGCGACCCTTAATGGCTAATATTGACCTAGTGATTGTTGCCTTTGCCTGTGCCAATCCTGATTTTAGTTTTCTCTTGGCCGACAAGCTGTTGGCTCTGGCCGAATGGGCCAGAATACCGGCAGTAATCTGTTTGAACAAGAGGGAACTGGCACCCCAGGGGTTAGTGGAATCCTGCCGTGCTATTTATGAGAAAATAGGCTACAAGGTTTTTGATATTTCGGCTTTGCAAGGTCAAGGCGTAGCAGAGCTCAAAGCACTGCTGCCGGGCAAAATATCTGTTTTTGCCGGACCGTCAGGGGTGGGCAAATCCACTACCTTGAATGCTATTGATAATAGTTTGACTTTGGTGACAGGCGCGGTTAGCGAGAAAATTGGCCGTGGCCGTCATACCACTAGATTTGCCCAATTATTGCCCTTTGCCGGCGGCTATGTAGCCGATACTCCCGGCTTTGGCAATCTTAATTTGGAGGAATTGGAGCTGGGGAACCTAGCTAGTGAATTCAGAGAATTTGCTGATTATGCTGCTCAGTGCAGATTTAACAGCTGTACGCATACCCATGAGCCTGATTGTGGGGTAAAGGCAGCGGTAGAACGAGGCGATATAGCTGCTTCGCGGTATAGCTCGTATTTAACAATGTTAGAAGAAATCAAGGCTAGTAAAGAAAGGAAAGGTAGAAGATGACTTTAATAGCACCATCAATTTTGTCTGCTGATTTTGCGTGTTTGGGTGAGGAAGTTAAAAAAATAGAGCAAGCTGGAGCCGATTGGGTCCATATCGATGTTATGGATGGTAATTTTGTGCCCAATCTTACTTTTGGTGCCCCGGTAGTGAAGAAATTACGTCACGCGACCAAGATGTTCTTTGATTGCCATCTGATGGTAGAACATCCCGAGACCTATATTGATGATTTTGCCGCCGCAGGAGCGGATATGATTGTAGTCCATGTAGAGGCTACTAAGCATTTGCATCGCGTCCTCCAAAGCATCAAAGAAAAAGGTATCAGAGCAGGTGTAGCCCTCAATCCTGCTACATCTCTGACCACGGTGGAAGAAATTCTGCCCTATGTGGATATGATTCTTATTATGTCCGTGAACCCAGGGTTTGGCGGGCAGAAATTCATCTACAGCTGTATTGATAAGATTGCCATGCTACGTGCTATGATTCGGGAAAGTGGCTGCGATATTAAGATACAAGTAGATGGAGGGATTAACGAGGAGACAGCTAAGCTAGTCAAAAAGGCTGGAGCAGATGTTTTGGTGGCAGGCTCGTATATTTACGGAGCAGAAGATACCGCACAAGCTGTGAAAACTTTGCGAAATGCCTAAGACTAACTTGACAGTTGCTTAGTGCTGCTATAGTATATACATATAATTAAATATGCAGTCTTTGGGGCAGGGTGCAAATCCCTACCGGCGGTATAGTCCGCGAGCCTTCGGGCATGAATCGGTGTAATTCCGATACCGACAGTATAGTCTGGATGAAAAAAGATTGGCGCAGTGTAAAAACAAACCATAGGAGAGCCCCCTTAGGCTACCTGTGGTTTTATTTATTGGTGGTGAAAATATGGAAGATAAATTTTATATGTTGCGGGCGTTGGAGTTGGCTAGGCAAGCCGAAGGTGATACCAGTCCCAACCCAATGGTCGGCTGTGTCCTGACTGATGCAGCAGGAGCTATTATTGGTGAAGGCTACCACCACAAGGCAGGTCAGCCCCATGCAGAGGTGATGGCGCTACGCGATATGCGCAGCAAAGGTAATGAAGCCAAGCTGCATACAGCTTATGTGACCTTGGAGCCCT
>JAQUUF010000087.1 GCA_028693975.1 Acidaminococcaceae bacterium | reverse complement strand
TTGCCAATTTCTGCCGGCAAAAGCTTGTCTGGTACACTAGTCAAAATATATCCCTTCTTTGCCACAGCTTTTATTACATACCCGTCTTTTTTTAGTGCTTGGATATGTTTCCAGATTGCAGTTCTAGAAATATTCATTTGCGTTGCCAATTCTTCACCCGACACCGGGCTTGGACTATTTTGGCGTAAAATATTTAATATTTGCGTACGCATATGCTCACCTCGTTCACCTAAGTATAGCATCAGGTTAACACATGGTCAATTGAGAAAATTGTGTATCAGAGCGTATCAAGTTTCGACAACTACAGTAGCAAGCGTAATGTCTCCTCGCGCTCCAGCAATAATATTATGTTCGCTAGCCCTAGATAATATGCCGCGCACTTTCCCACCATAAAGATAGATTCCTGTCATCTGCTTAAACAGGCTCGTTTCTCCTGCCTTGCTTGTAGGCAAAATGTTCGTCTTTTGCCAAGGCACCATAAACTCCTGCATAATATAATCGCCTGTGCCTAAACAATCTCGCACTATATTACGCCATGTTTCTTTATTTGCATCCAAGCCAGCATAAACATTATGCGCATTGTAATTATCTACTGGCTTGATAATCCACCGCTCTTGATTAGTAAGTAAATCTTCAAGCATAGAACAATTGCCATCCAAAAGATAAGTCTTCGGTACATGGTCTTCTATAAAGCGCACCTCATCAGCGGATAAAAACTGTGCCGTCAGGGGATTACGCAACACATAGAACAACGCCTTATTGTGAACGATTTGGGTTTGGAAAGCCCCAATCAGGCATACCGCCCCTTCTCGCACTGCTGAGAGGAAAGCCGTTACTTCCTCCCAATGATTTTCTACGTCACAAGTCACGCTACGTCGATAAATAACGTCAATTTTTTCTCCCTCTGGCGTGTACAGACCATGATTTCTGTGAGCGCTAACGCTTCGTTTAGCACTCTATCCTCATTCATGCCTGTAGTCCCATCCGTATTTAGCTCTACAAAATAGAAATTATTATTTTCTTCATTGTACAACACATCAATACGCAACATAGGAATACTGCAAGCATACCCTGGGTCGCGCATAATCATAAGCTCAAGCTCGGGTGAAAAAGGAAAAAGCTTTCGATACTGCGCATTGCTTTTATATTCTTTTATCACTTTAGCGAGAATATTGTAGGTAAAAGACGCCTGCTCTGCCAGATACTGATAGCTCTGCTTGGTAAAAAGTTGCGGATTATATGTTGTTATTAAAGTGTTGGCAACAAAGAATAGGTCAAAGCCTTAATGTTTAGCACCATAAAAAAGGAGAAAGAACAATAATGCTCTTTCTCCTTTAATAATACGTAATTTAATTAGTCTTGCCTATGATGCTTTGCGCCGGGTTAGGTTCTGTCGCTTGTTGCAATGCCTCTTCCGTTCCCGTCACTTGTTGTGCTGGTACGGTAGCCGATCCCACGGGCGCCGGAGTATCAGAAGGAGGTTCCTGCTTTTTTTCTTCCTTAGGCAAAATCTTGCCGTAGTCCATCAGCTCTTTAATCTCATAACCTTCCAAAGTCTCACGCTCAATCAAAGCTTCGGCAATTAAATGTAATTTATCCAGATTATCGCTCAGCAGCTTTACCGTGCCTTGATAAGCTTCGTCCATAAACTTACGAATTTCCTTATCAATCAGTGCTGCCACTTCTTCGCTATAATCATTTTCTTTACCAATATCTCTGCCTAAGAATACCTGCTCAGCCCGATGCCCAAAAGTCACAGCACCTAAAGTTTCACTCATGCCATACTCACAAATCATCTGTCTCGCAAGCTCAGTAGCACGTTGCAGGTCATTGCTGGCACCACTGGAAATTTCCTTGAGTACCAAAGCTTCGGCTACACGTCCACCCAAAAGGAGCTTTAATTCGTCTAACAATTCGCTACGAGTGGCATAATATTTATCCTCTTTCGGTAAGCTCAAAGTATAACCACCAGCTCGGCCACGAGGAATAATAGTAACTTTGTGCACTGGGTCTGTGTGGTCTAGTAGCATACCAACTAGCGTATGACCACCTTCATGGTACGCTGTCAATTTTTTCTCTTTGTCACTAATGACACGGCTCTTGCGCTCTGGTCCCATCATAACGCGCTCTGCCGCTTCTTCCATATCACTCATATCCACAATTTTTTGATTACGACGAGCAGCCAACAGCGCTCCCTCATTAACCAGATTGCTCAAATCTGCACCTGTAAAACCAGGCGTACGGCGTGCCAGCACGCCCAAGTCAACCTCTTTGCTAATAGGTTTGCCCTTAACATGAACCTTCAAAATCTCTTCGCGTCCTTTGATATCAGGACGATCTACCACAATTTGGCGGTCAAAACGACCGGGCCTCAGCAGAGCCGGGTCCAAAATATCCGGTCTGTTAGTAGCCGCAACCATGATGATGCCCTCGTTGGCGCCGAATCCATCCATCTCGACTAACAACTGGTTCAAGGTTTGCTCTCTTTCATCGTGTCCGCCGCCTAACCCGGCTCCACGCTGTCTACCCACAGCATCAATTTCATCAATAAAAACAATGCAGGGTGCACTTTTTTTGGCTTGTTCAAACAAATCTCTCACACGAGAGGCACCAACACCCACGAACATTTCCACAAAATCACTACCACTAATACTAAAGAAAGGTACACCGGCTTCACCAGCGACGGCTTTGGCCAACAAGGTCTTACCAGTACCAGGAGGTCCATAGAGCAAAACACCTTTGGGAATACGTGCTCCCAAATCATTAAACTTTTTGGGGGACTTCAGGAATTCAACTACCTCTTCTAGCTCTTGCTTGGCTTCGTCCACGCCAGCCACATCTTTGAATGTTACCTTTATTTTCTCATTATTGTAAAGTTTGGCTCGGCTTTTACCAAAAGACATAACCTTGCTGCCGCCACCTTGCCCCTGATTCATCAGTACAAACCAAATTCCAACAATCAAAAGCATTGGAAGCAGGGAAGAAAGCAAGGTAGTCCACCACGGTGGCTGGGGAGGCAACTCGGCTTTAATCTCCACGTCACGAGCTCGCAGTGTATCAATAAGCTTGGGGTCATTAGGGGCAACAGTACTAAAATCTGCTCCGGATTTTAGTTTGCCTGTAATAACATTATTCACAATCGTTACTTGCTTGACATCATCCTGCTGCACCTGTTTCATGAAATTAGTATAAGTAATTTCATTTTTAGCTACAGTATTATTGGAATAATAGTCAATAATCCAAATGGCCACCACTATAATCAATAGGTAGAAACTGACATTTCTAAAAAATTTGCCCACGATAATCTCCTTTAAGACTATTAATTGTTACAATATCGTACATATAATATATTACACCTTACGTAAAAAGTCTAGAAGTTCACAACTTTTTACTTATTTTTATAAACTGCCGGCTTCAACACCCCAATAAAACCTAAATTGCGATAATGCTCATTATAATCAAGACCATTACCTACCACAAAATGGTCTGGAATGTTAAATCCGATATAATCTACATCTATATCAACTTCACGTCTATCCTTTTTGTCTAACAATACTGCAATTTTGAGACTGCGAGGATGCCGTTCCAATAACAATTCTTTGACTTTTTTTAATGTATTACCGCTATCAACAATGTCGTCCAAGAGTAAGACATCCCTATCCTTAATATCCAAGGAAGCATCCATTAAGAACTTGAGTTGGCCGCTAGTTGTACCACTGCCGTAAGACGATATGCGCATAAAATCCAAATCAGCCGGAATCGTTAACTCCCTAGTTAAATCGCACATAAAATAAACTACGCCCTTAATAAGACCTATCACTAACAAATCCTTGTCTTTGTAATCTTCACTTATTTGCGCCGCCAATTCTTTAACTCTTGCCGCTATCTCCTCTCGGGTTACTAAAATCTTCTCAATGTCATTTTTATCATTTTTGCTCATTTTTCTTCCTCCATGTTAATTTTAGGTATTCACTATCAGACAGACCATCTTGCCAACCAGCAGTTTTGTGTCCAATAAGCCAAATAATTTGCTTATCACAAGCTACTAACCATAGCTTGTCCCTCAGCGCCACCGGTATTTTTTTGTCTATCATATATTTTTTCAACTTCTTATTACCACTGCCCACTGGTCTAAAAACATCACCGGGACGTCGATGTCTTACAACTACTTGTTTGCTTAGCAATGCACAGGGATAGTAGCAAATATTATCCCCTTGCATTATATCTGCCCTACTAACTATATCACATTTTATGGTTCCATTGGCAAACTCAGTTTGACCTGGTACAACCAAGTTTATTTCTTGTGCCTCTATCCTAATATCTTCTTCCTCAACAGTAAATAGCAATTGTCCATAGGCATATTTAACTTTCACTTGCGGCAAAGTTAATTTTTTGCCACTAACACCCTTCGCGATTAATTGCATAACTGCTTCTATATGGCCATAATTGTATTCTCCCACAGCAACCTGCCCCAGGGCTTGTCTTACCACTCGACTCGCCACTGCCACTGGCAAGGCGCCAAAGTCTGCTACATCAAGGCCAAAAACTTCATTATCCCTCAGTCTATGCCGCCATAAATATTCTGCCGCTTGAGCACTTAGACAATCTTCATCTTGTCTGGCCAGCCTCGCTGTTTGAGCCAACACTCTGCTAATCTCGGGGTTAACGCTAGCCAATTCAGGCAAAAGCTTCTGCCTGACCCAATTTCTTTTGTATTGGCAATCAAAATTCGAGCTATCCACAGCATAAGCCAGCTTGTGTCGCCCACAATAAGCGATTAAGGTGTTTTTTTCAACATTCAAGAATGGCCGCAGCAGATAATTGTTACGTACTTCCATCGCTGCCAAGCCTTTGATTCCCGCACCACGCAACAAATTCAAAAGCACTGTTTCTGCTTGATCATCGCGGTGGTGCGCAAGGAATATAAACGCTGCTTGTTTCTCTTGCCGTACTTCTTCCAATGCTTCATACCGCAAAACACGCGCTGCTGTTTCCACCGAAAGCCCCTGCGCCAGAGAAAAGCTTGTCACATCAACATCCTTACGCACAAACTGCACCTTTGTTTGACAGCAAACTTGCTGTACCAACTCTGCATCTGCCTCTGCTTCTGCACCACGCAAGTGGTGCTGCACATGTACCGCAAATAGTACCAAGCCTCTTTGTCCGGCCACGTAACGCAAACTATCTAGCAAAGCCATAGAATCAGCACCGCCGCTAATCGCAGCGATTACACTATCTCCTGCCTTTAGTTCACAATATGTATCAATGGTCTTATTTAGTGCTTGTGCCAGAACTTCCATGCTAACCTCTTTCAGTAATAACAAAAAAGCGCTTCGCGAGAAGCGCTCTCTTCTTTCGTTAAACTCCCCTGCGGGCCCCGCGTCCACCACGCTTAGACTCTGTATTTCTCTTTAAGTCCAGCAATCTATCATCGCTATCCTTCATGAACTGAGATAACTTATCTTCAAATGTCGCCGGTGCAGCTTTCGCTTGAGTAAATTCCTTACGTCTTTCTTGTGTACGTTTGGGAGGTGGCGGAGGAGTAGGCATCAAGGCCTTCAACGAGAGACCAATCTTGCCGCGCTCATCAACACTAACCACTTTAACAGTGACCTTTTGTTTATCTTTCAAAAAATCATGCACGTCCTTAACATAAACGTTAGAAACTTCCGAAATATGAATAAGGCCAACTTTTCCCTCCGGTAACTGCACAAATGCACCAAAGTTTGTAATACCTGTAACTTCCCCTTCTACAACAGCACCAATTTCTAAAGCCATAAACTAGAGTTTTCCCCCTTGTCTTATTTTAAAAAAATCACGATTCATACTAGCAGTAATTATACCTTTGCACAGTGGTCAGTGTCAACATTTTCCTACTTATTTGATGTTGCACCTTTATCCTCCGCACTTTGTTC
>JAQUUF010000086.1 GCA_028693975.1 Acidaminococcaceae bacterium | reverse complement strand
AGCAGAAATGAGTTGGAAAAAGGACCTGTCCCTATTTCCAACTCATTTTTTGTTCTACTATCTCTATTGCTATTATCCACTAATCAGTGTTATAATAGCTGGCACGGATAATAATTATTATTTGCTACTATCATTAAGCATAATGGGAGGATCTCTACAATGAAAAAATATGCCCTATTCTTTCTTTTAATTCTATATTTGAATCTCTCCCTCTGTCTACCGAGCACCTTCGCCAGAGCCAATGCTAATTGGACGATACTATTCCAGCCAAATGTAACTCTAGCTATGCTTACTACCTTAAAATAAGAAAAGCCATTTCTCATTAGAAATGGCTTTTTTACATTTTGCCTTATAACATATTTTCCATAAACTTATTATTGATACGAGTATTTAACCATTCAATGCCTTTCATGTCAGCCCCTTGGATATGGTTAATCAACCAATTGGTAACTTCTTTTTCTACTCTTTTGGCAAAATCATCTGTAAGACCATTTTTATCAAGGTCAAGATACAAATCACGCACTGTCTTCACAAAAGCATCATGGGCTGCTTTATGCTCAGTAAACAGCGGATAACCATTAGCAGCCCAAAGTTTTTCTTCGCCGCCAAAATGGAAAATAGTATATTGTGCCAAGAAGTCTAGCGCTTTCTTAGCGCCTTCAGGACCAGCGCCCGAATCAATTGCATCATACAAGTTGTTAATAGCATCAATCAAAGCTTTATGCTGACCATCAATAATTTCATTATTTGTCTTGAGACTAGGATAAAATTCTGCATGTTTCATAATATCAAATCTCCTTTTCTATTCCATCCAAATTATTCTCAACTAAAATGGTGTCGAATCCCCGACATAACATACTATGTCATTATCCAGGTACATATTTTGCAACTTCTGTAACTGCTCCAGAGATACATCACCTGTCTTGGCATAAGCATACTTCATACCCATCTGTTCCCATTTAGTTTGGCCTAATCTATGGAATTTCAACAAATTAATTTCATACAGATTGTTCTTCTTCATAAAATCAATTAGTTTTTGAGCATTTTCCTCACTATCGTTGAAGCCCCCAATGGTAGGCTGGCGCAAAATAAGCCTTCCATCCCAACCACTCTTTTTTAAAGCAGCTATATTTTCCAATATTATTTTATGTGAGACTCCGGTTCCCTCTATATGTTTCTTATCATCCATATTTTTGACATCAATAAAAGCAAAATTAATATATTTCAGAATATTAAGAAACCTCTCCATAGGTGCATAACCACTCGTCTCAATAGCCGTATGAATCTGCATAGCTGCACATCTTTTTAACACTTCTAGTAAAAAGTCATAGTGTAATAAAGGCTCACCACCGGTAAAAGTGACACCGCCCTCACTGCCCCAATGATTAAAATCTCTACGCAATATTTTCATTACATCATCAACAGTATATTCTTTGCCACACACCTTCAATGCACTTGCGGCACAAACAGGCCTGCATTCAAATGTCGTACACTTGTTGCAAACGTCCCAGTTTATAATAGGTTGTTGATCATCTTGAAAAATAAGTCCACCTCTAGGGCAAATCTTTGTACAAGCTCTGCACCCAGAAGACCATTTACAGACCTTATCTGCATAAAGCAAATGCGGTCTTCCTGCAAAGTTTTCGGGATTGGCACACCATTTACAACGCAAAGGGCATCCTGCGAAAAATACATTCGTTCTGCAACCGGGGCCATCATGGACCGAAAATGCTTGAATATCAAATATAATACCTTTTAACTCTTGCGTTGACATGAAGCATCTCCCCTTCTATCAATTTTGAAAAATACGGCGAAGAGATCTCTCAGCTCTTCGCCATATTTAATTAACTATTCACTTACTTCATCACGAATTTTTCGCATCCAAATGCTCCACAACCAGCATAGGCCCAATTCTCTTTCTTGAAGCCTTGACACATACCAACACCATACTTGTCAGCATTGCAGAAATGACCGCAAACACCACATTTAGGAGCTTGGTCAAACATAGGGCAAGCTTCGCTGCCTGCGCCATCAATCGGCACCATTTTCTTTGTTCTGCCGCACATTCCCTTTTCACAATCTAGATTGATATAATATTTGCATTCTGTATGTTTCATCTTATATTTACCTCCATCCTATTTTTTAAACTGTTTCGTACTCTGTTCTGTAAATAACTTCATCTTGAATTGGTTTACCAATTTCGCACCAGTACTGAGTAAATCCTGCTACACGAACCATCAAATCACGATAGTTCTCAGGTTTCTTCTGTGCTGCACGCAAAGTCTTGGAATCAACAACATTGAACTGAACATGGAATCCGCCCTTACGCATATAAGCACGTACGATATCCAACAACTTACGAGTTCCTTGAATACCCTTGACTGCGCTCGGATGTAACTTCAAATTCATTTGACTGTTTTGTTGAGTAGAATGGTCATATACGGTTGCAGATTCGAAAATAGCATAGATACCGTTCTTATCTGTACCAGCTGCTGCTGACATAGAACCATCAGAGTAAGTAGTACCGGCCAAACGACCATCTGGTGTTGCTAAGGTTATGAAGCCTTGCGGACCATGAGTGGATACGGAAATCTGGCACATATACAATTCCTTACCATAGTAGGAATGATA
Source organism: Acidaminococcaceae bacterium (assembly GCA_028693975.1). Taxonomy (GTDB): domain Bacteria; phylum Bacillota; class Negativicutes; order Acidaminococcales; family Acidaminococcaceae; genus JAQUUF01. The sequence continues at coordinate 3,301 of JAQUUF010000086.1, read as the reverse complement.
TTCTCTAGTCATCGGGAACATCACATCTTCATACCATTTCAAGTACTTATCTGCTTCCCAATCAGCATTGCCGTATTTAGGAGCATTAATACAGTCAGCAAATATTCTTTCATACTTAGGAGCTTCTGCCGTAGCCTTACGGAAATCAGGCGAGAATACTTGTGTGTCATAAGCAGTTTCAAAACCAAAATTATGCCACATTGCATCTGTTAATTGGTCCAAAGTATACTTCTTTTCGTCGAAAACAAGTTTACCAATTGCTGCCAAACTATTGATAAAGGTAACAGTACCACAAGATTCATAGTTGATAGTCGCATTATATCTTGTACCCATATTGCCAAGATGTTGACCTTTGACTAAGCAATCTGGCTTCAACATGGATTGTACAACCGGCATATTATGTTTACGCCATACATCCATTTGCAGGTTATTAACTTTATTAACAACTTCTATAATCTTACGCAAGTAGGCTTGCCATTGGTCGGTAATAGCTTGCATAGAGTCTAATTTCTTATTATGCGCTGGCAATACTTGTTTGCCTGTACGTTTATCAAAGCCGTTATTTAATACTAATTCCAAAACCTTAGGAATACCGATGAAGTGAACGCCGGTACCAGAAGTAGGACCTGCACCACCAGGAATCCAAGTTACTTTGCCATTGTAAGTCAAGGGCATAAAGCAACCAGGAGCAGATTCCAAGCAACCGCCTAAGCACCATGCTCTAGCATCTTCCAAAGTCATACCTTCAGACCTATAGTTCATCATCATAAAGCCGATACCATCTTGGTTATTCATCCAAGCAGGATAGCCCATACCTAACTTAGTGCAATTTGCGCACTTCATTAAGAAGTCTTCCGGCAGCTTCTCATCATAAAGAACGGAAAGTGTCGGTTGAGTTGTCTTGGTTCTCATACCAGCTTCAACAATTAAATACTCCAAAGGAGTTACTGCGCTTAAACCATCTTTGGTTAAGCCGCCCAAGGACAAGTTATTGAAAGTATTACCGGACAATACACCACCGGTGACACCAGCAGAAGCAAAGCACTCAATTTCAGTAATCTTAATACGATAATATTGCAGCAAATCAAGAACTTCTTCGTCCGTGGAAACTTTGTCTTCAATATCTTTCTCATAGAAAGGTTGCAACACTTGGCCCAGACGACCAATAGATTGACCAGATTGAGGATCTTCATTAACAACGGCTAGATGACAAGCCAAAGTCAATTGCAGAGCTTGACGGAAAGTTTCTGGTGGTTTATGAGCGATATGAGCCATAACGCCAGCAATCTCTTCGTAGTTCTTTTTAATTTCAGGATCAGTTTCAAAGGATGCTAATTGCTCAGCCTTCTTAGCGTAGTTAGAGCACCACTTGGACATACCTTCTGCCATGATCTTAGTTGCTAGGTAATAGTAACCTCTGCTCATACCCAAAATACCATCTGTTCCGGCTTCGCCCATCGTGTCATGAATACCTTTTTCACAAATCTTGATAATGCCATCCCAACCATATTGCAAAGGATAATAGTAGTTGATAACTTCACGGCCTTGCGGAATTGCATAAGAATCAAACATACAAACAACATTATCCATGAGATTCTTGTGCAAATTATATTCTGGTGTGTACTCAGCTAACTTGGTGCTTAACTCTTCAACAGAGCAGCCATCCCAAGGTTCTGAGGCTTTAACCAAAACAGGAATATCTTCTTTTCTCATACCAAACTTTTTGGCGATAGAGATGATATTACCATAGCTTTCTGTAACGTTACCACCACCGGCACCTACGATGGATACTCTATCAGCTTCGGATTCAGCCGGAGCATCTACTTCAGTCATAAGAGCCTCAGCTTGAGCATTGAAGAAACTTGCAGTAACCCAAGGGAAGGGGAATGCACCACGGACATTTTTCGTCTTCTGCATAACCAATTTCTCATAAGGCAGAATATTAGGTGTTGCATGAGAGAGTGCAGCCGCAAAAGCTTTGGCACGGCGGATGTTGATGATATCGCCATCATTCTCCCACCATACTCTGTTGTACCAATATGGAATTTCCATATCAACGGTATTTTTCAACACATAGTAAATGTCCATCAATTTGTTGACGCCTTCCGGAGGCGGAGCAATCTGAGATCTTTCAGCCTCGGACATAGCGGCTTCAATCCCACGTTTCTTTAAAACCTCTTGCATTTTTTCCTCGTTCACGTTCATACTAATACCTCCTTCTAAATTTAGACCTGCTAGTAAAACAATTTTGTTTCACTTTCTAAGCTATCTCCTATTTTACACTCCCTATTTTTAGGTATCTTGCCCCTAGGGTTGTAAAATGGTTTGATTAATTTACCTCATCTAGTACTTTGGTCCTATTTCTTGTGCTTAGCAGCCTGACAAACTTCTTTCAAGCTACCTTTTCCTAGACTGGCATAGAGGGCATCATACCGCTCTTCTGCCATATTTCTCTTTTCTGTAACAGCGCGCTGCACATCTTCCCAATAACTCTCCAACGTTTCCGGTGACCAGGTCTGCAACTCACAAAGCATATAACGCTTAAACAAGCCCTTATTGTCATCGTGTCCTTGCAAAGCTTCCGGATAATCCTCTGCCAAAGCATCAATCCAAATTTTTTCTTGCGTTGCAATCTTATCAATAATTGGATTTTCCTGTATCGGCTCAATGAGATTATCCAATAGGGCATATTTCTCAATCATAGTATTACGCCCTACTTTTTTGGCCTCTTCCCAATCACGCAACAATAACCCTATTGTTTTAGGGGACAACACAACATAGGTCATCCACCGCATTCGTTGCAACGCTGGCAGAGTGTTAGGCGGTACCTTTTCTTCCGTATTCATGGATGTAAAAAAGTCCATTTCGATTGCGATGATATTATGCAACATCGCTTCTTTGACTTTATCTGCCATTTTACTCCCTCCGCTCACTTTTAATTAAGATTTCTGCTTGGCAACAGCTCTGGCTTCCACTTCTTCTAGCGATTTAAAACCCATGCCCTTGTACAAGATCAAATAGCGTTCTCTCACCAGATTAATATTTAATCGTTTAGCTGTTAATACATCTCTATAATACAAATCACGGGTTTGGTCAGAATACGTTTCCAGCTCAGCACTGGCATAGCGGGCAAAATTATCATCGTAGTGTACAATATGAGGATATTCCTTCTGCAATTCTTGCATCCAGGCGCCTTCAATATCTACTATTTTGGCAATAGCTGAATGCTCACTAATGGTCGGAATCAAATTATCCATTCTTGCGTATTTCTCCACGACTAAATTTCTGCCCTCTTCAATCG
>JAQUUF010000085.1 GCA_028693975.1 Acidaminococcaceae bacterium | reverse complement strand
ACCACCGGGTCCTGCTATGCCTGTAATACCTATACCAATAGAGGTATTGAATAGCTTACGTACGCCTTCAGCCATTTGTTTAGCAACAGTCTCACTGACTGCGCCAACAGTATCCAAATCCTGCTGGCTGACATTAATAACCTTATGTTTAGCCATATTGCTGTAGGTGACAACGCTACCCAAAAGATAGTCGCTGCTCCCTGGTACATCGGTAATCATACTAGAGGCAAGGCCACCTGTACAAGATTCGGCCAAAGCAATGGTACATTTTCTCTTGAGTAGCTCCTCACCCAAAACTTGGGGCAGGGAAGCGTCATCAACACCAAAAATATACTTCTCACATCTATCTCTAATTTCTTTTTCTTTGGCAGCATTTATTTGCTCAGCCTCGGACAAAGTTAGGCTTTTGGCCGTAATGCGAATAATTAGCTCACCGTTACGGGCATAAATGGCAACCGTAGGGTTACTTTGCTCGGTAATAATATCATCTAGCATCGTGGCTAAGGAAGATTCTCCCAGACCTTGCAAGTGCAAGACACGAGATAAGATAATTCCCTGATTAGGATAACGTTGTGATAAATATGGTAACATCGACCGTTCTGTCATGTCCATCATTTCTCTGGGTGGACCTGGTAACAAAATAATGACTTTGTTATTACCAGCTGGCACCGCCATGCCCGGAGCCGTGCCTACTAAATTAGGCAGAACCGTTGCACCTTCTGGTATAAGAGCCTGCTTAATATTATTATCTGTCATCGTCAAATGTCTTGCGGCAAAGAATTTTTTAATGATTGCTAAAGAGTTCTCATCTAGCTTTAAGGGCAAATTCAGAGTTTTGGCCACTACCTCAGCTGTTATATCTCCTCTAGTAGGCCCAAGCCCCCCTGTTGTAACAACAATATCTGCTCGGCTTAATGCTAGCTGCAAAACTTCAGCCATACGGACAGGATTATCTCCCACCGTTGTTTGATATAAAACATCAAATCCTTGTGCATTTAGTTTTTTAGCCAAAAAACGAAAGTTAGTATTAACAATATCACCTAATAATAACTCAGTGCCAGTGTTTATTACTTCTACTCTCATACCATTATCACATCCTTACTCAACAAGCTCACCTACTACTTCATAGGTAAAACCTTGAGAAACCTTGACCCAGCAAAATTCACCAATACGTAATCTGTCAGCATTCTCAACAAAAACTTTACCGTCAATGTCAGGTGCTTCCCAAGTCGAACGTCCTAGAGCCAAAGAAGGATTGTCTTGGTCAAATTCTTCAATCACCACTTCAATAACTTTTCCTTCTCTGTCTTGTTGTAGTTCTTCGGAAATTTGTGCCTGCAGGCTCATGATTTCATGGAAACGCTGTTCCTTGACTTCTTCTGGAATTTGATTCGACATTTGTCCTGCTACCGTACCTTCTTCTTGTGAATACTTAAATACTCCGGCACAATTGAAACGTTCTTGCGCAACAAATTCCTTTAATTCAGCAAACTGCTCCTCCGTTTCTCCGGGAAATCCGACAATAAAGGTGCTGCGTAAACACAGCTGTGGAATTTCTCGGCGTAGCTTGGCCAATAATTCTTCTACTTGAGCTCTTGTATCATGTCTGTTCATAGAACTTAAGAGGGAGTCACTGGCGTGCTGCAGAGGAATGTCGATGTATTTACAAACCTTAGGTAAGGAAGCTATTGCTTGGATTAATTCATCCGAAAAATATTGAGGATAGCAATACAGCAACCTAATCCATTTAAGGCCTTCCAATTCATTGAGGTCCCGTAACAATTCGCTCAAACGTAGTTTACCATACAAATCTTCACCATAACGAGTGGTATCTTGTGCCACAAGGATTATTTCTTGTGTACCATTTTGAACTAAATCTTTCGCTTCGCTAATAATTTCTTCGTATGGTCTACTACGATAAGGTCCACGAATTAAAGGTATAGCACAGTAAGAGCAACAGTTATCACAGCCTTCGGCAATTTTTAAATAAGCATAATGCTTCGGCGTGGTCAACATGCGCTTAGTGGTCTGATGGTAATCCATCGCTGGCTTAAGATATATAAACCGTTCTCCACTTAGCACTCTGTCGATAACTGCGGCTATTTCACTATAACATTCGGTCCCTACGATAGCATCTACTTCCGGTAAGGAAGTATACAACTCATCGGCATACCGCTGCCCTAGGCAACCTGTCACTAATAAGTGCTTACAGGTGCCGTTTTTTTTATGTTCAGCCATCTGCAAAATAGTATTAATAGATTCTTCTTTAGCAGGCTCAATAAAACCGCAGGTATTAACAATAATAAGCTCTGCTTCCGCTGGGTCATTGGTTATTTCCCAGTTCCTTTCCTTAATTAAGCCCAGCATGACTTCAGAATCCACCAAATTTTTGGGACAGCCCAAACTAACTACTCCAATTTTCATTACTTTCTCTTACTCCTCTTGAACTTAGCTTTAAAATTATGCACCGCTTGTTTTGTATGTAATAGACATTTAGGTCCCATACCTATCAAATCTTCCCGATGCTCCAATAGTAATGCCTCTTTGACTAACTCTCTATTTCTAGGGGCTCCATATTGCATAAGAGCTCTTTGCATAGCTTTGTAATGGGGATTATTGGTAATATATACCTTTTTCATCGTATTAGGGTCTAATCCTGAATAATACATAGCCGTGGCGGCACTGCCCGGGGTAGGTATAAAATCCTGTACTTGCTCGGGATGCTGCTTGGTGTCGCGCAAGAACTCCGCTAATTCTATGGCCTCTTTTAATGAACAGCCTGGATGACTGGAGATAAAATACGGCACCAAATATTGTTTGAGCCCTAATTCTTTGTTTTTATTAGTAAAGGCACGCATAAATTTTAGATAAACATCTTTGCCTGGTTTACCCATATAACCTAATACTTTGGGCGAGACATGCTCAGGTGCAATTTTCAATTGTCCACTAACATGATAGCGACATAACTCGTCCAAAAAATCATTATTTTTGTCTGCTAAAAGGTAATCATAACGAATTCCGGAACGTATAAACACTTTTTTTACCTTAGGCAGAGCTCTTAATTCACGCAATAAGTCAATATAATCTGCATGGTCAGCATTCAAATTCGGACAAGGATGTGGGAAAAGGCACTGTCTGTCTTTACACACGCCGACTTTGAGCTGTTTGGCACAAGAAGGGTGTCTAAAATTAGCTGTAGGTCCACCAACATCATGGATATAACCTTTAAAATCAGGGTCTTCCGTAATTTTTTTGGCTTCAGCCAAAATTGATGCATGGCTACGAGCTTGTATAATTCGACCTTGGTGAGAATGAATAGCACAAAAAGCGCAACTTCCAAAACAGCCGCGTTGACTAATAATACTAAACTTTACTTCTTCAATTGCAGCAACATTCCCTGCTTTTTTATAGCTAGGATGAACCTGTCTTGTATAAGGTAAATCATAAATACCATCCATTTCCTCTTGCGTTAAAGGCAGTGGCGGTAAATTTTGAACAACATAACCCTGTTCATATTCTTGGATAAGCGTTTTGCCGTTAAAAGGGTCTTGCTCCAAACTTTGGAGCTGAAAAGCTTGCGCGTATAGAGCCTTGTCTTGAACCATAGAAGCATAGGAAGGTACCTTAACCATGGTTTTAGCCTCATAGTCTAAGGGATTGGTAGTATAAAAAGCAGTACCTCTAATATAATGCATATCTTCCATGCTTGCTCCACCAGCTAAGAAGTCTGCAATTTCAGCTATTTGCGTCTCTCCCATGCCGTAGACTAAGATGTCTGCTCCACTGGAGAGTAAAATAGACGGCAGTAATTTGTTTTCCCAATAATCATAATGTGCAAAACGACGCAAGCTAGCTTCGATACCACCGATGATTACAGGAACATCCGGCCATAATTTTTTGGCTAACCTAGCATAAACAGCTGTTGCATGGTCCGGTCTTTTGCCAACGACACCACCGGGCGTATAATTATCTTGCTGACGAGGTTTTTTGGCTGCGGTATAATGCGCCAGCATAGAATCTAAATTGCCGCCAGAAATAAGTACACCCAAACGTGGTTTACCTAAGACAGCTAGGTCCTGCGGTTTATGCCAATCAGGTTGTGCCAAAATGGCTACTTTATAGCCTTTAGCCTCTAGTACTCTAGTAATAACAGCAGTAGCAAAAGAAGGATGGTCAACATAGGCGTCACCGCTAATGAACAAAAAATCTATTTCTTTCCACTGTCTTTCTTGAATATCCTTGAGGCTGATTGGTAAAAATTTATTCATAATTACTCCCTATTTAGTAAATACTTTCTCTACTGTCCCCCACTCTTTTTCGCCATAAGGAACTACCTTACCGTTTCGTTTAATTTCAACATCTCTTAGACTTCCTAAACTAACAGTAATTTTATTATTGGCTTTGTAAGTCTTGGTAGTACCAGCGGGAATGGTCGCAGCTTCTACGCCATTGCCATCTGCTGTAACTTGTGTCCAGACAGGTTTTTTGTAGGTAATTTCAATTACCAAATCGCCTGAACCGATAGGCTCGGCCTTGGTCGCTTTGGTACTTTCCTCTTTATTGGTATTTTGAGAAGTCTTTTTCTCTGTCTTCTCTGTAGAGTGCGGTGATTTTACAGATTCGGTGAATTCACCATTATTTTTAATTGCTTGTGGACTTTCTTTCTTTCCACCCATAAACATCATGAATCCAGCTGCGGCAATAGCCAAAAAGACAATTAAACAAACAAAGAAAACCTTATAGTTAAAGAAGGAAGATTGTCCTTCTTTAATCATAGTACTCATATGTTCTCTTTCTCGTGGCTTTTCTTCAAACACTACGGCATCGTCTTCATCGTCTTCATAAGTCTCATAGAAATTATCATTGATAAAATTCTTAATTTTCCCTACAAAGCCTTTCTTGCTAGTTCCTTCGTTGCTATCGTCTACTTGAGCTGTAACATCAGAACTATCATAGTCTCCTTTTTGGTGAGCAGTAGCTTGCAGAGGTTCGGTTGCTGCTGCAAGTTGGGATTTAACTGCCGGTTTTGGTTTGTCTTCAGTTTTTGCAAGTTTAGGCTTAACTGTCTCTGTCTTAGGCGTCGTTTCTGCTGAAACAGTAGATTTTATAGGAGTTACTTTTTTCTGTTCGGGAACTGTTGCCGGAATAATAGGCTCGTTAGACACAACCGTTGTAGCTTCATTGTTAGCAACAGCAGCTAATTTGTCACGGGTGCTGCAACGCTTATACTCTTCGACAATCTCGTTGCCATCTAGTCCCAAATAATTGCCATAATTACGTAAAAAACCTTTGATAAAAACATCCCCAGGTATTTTACTATATTCGCCTCTTTCCAAAGCTTCCAAATATTGAGTACGTATGCCTGTTCCTTCAGCTACTTCCTCTATGGTCAGACTTTTTTTGGCACGACCTTCTTTTAAATAATCTCCAATTTGACTCATGTTAACACCTCCAGCTACTCTTGATGTAAGAAGCGATCTTCAATTTGTGCAGGGCTCATAGTAAGAGCTCGTGGTTTGCTACCGTCTGCTGGGCCTACAATACCCTTTTCTTCCATATAATCAACTAGTCGTGCTGCTCTAGTATAGCCAATGCGAAACTTACGTTGCAACATCGACGATGATGCTTGCTGGGTAGCAATTACCAAACGAAGCGCATCAGGAAATAACTCGTCCTCAACTTCTGCGTTACTAGCAGTATCGTCATTGGCAAAAGGCTTCTTATCACCTTTTAACTCTTGCGTAGTTACCGCCTCAACCGTTTCTGCTTCTATATTTTGAGCTTTAATATAATCAACGATTCTATTAAGTTCCGCATCTTCTACAAAAGCTCCTTGTACACGTAGAGGCTTATTAGCTCCAATGGGATAAAAAAGCATATCCCCTTTCCCCAGGAGTTTTTCGGCTCCACTCATATCCAAAATAGTACGTGAATCAATCTG
>JAQUUF010000084.1 GCA_028693975.1 Acidaminococcaceae bacterium | reverse complement strand
ATTGGGACGTCTATCGCTCATCATATTGCGTCCTTGTGGCTTCTCTAAATAGGCGGTAGTAAAATCACGATTAAATATTTGCTCAATATTGCGTTTGTCTTCAGCACTGACTGTATAATTACCGGCCAAATAGCTATCAATAGCTCGACGATAAATATCTACAACTACGGCCACATACTCCGGTCGCTTCATCCTGCCCTCTATCTTAAAGGATACTACACCGGCCTCAATCATCTGTGGCAGTACATCCAAAGTATTCATATCCTTAGGGCTAAGCAGATAATGTCCTGCATCGGCTTGTGCCAAGAGGTCTTCGCCCTCAGCATTAACTAGAGTATAGGGCAAACGGCAAGGCTGAGCACAACGGCCTCTATTACCGCTGCGGCCGCCAATCAGACTACTCATCAGGCATTGTCCGCTATAACAAACACAAAGTGCTCCATGGATAAAAGCCTCAATCTCAATAGGTGACTCACGGCAGATTACTGTCAAATCAGCCAGAGTAGTCTCTCGAGCCACAACAGCTCTCTCCATCCCCACAGAGGCCGCAAAAGCCGCTCCAGCTGAATTGGTAATAGTCATCTGTGTACTAGCGTGTAGAGGCAAATCAGGCACTACCAAGCGAGCTAGGCGCACTACACCCATATCCTGCACGATAATTCCATCAATACCTATGTTGCTGAGAAACACCAGATAATCACCCAAATCGTTCATTTCACTGTCATCCACCAAAGTGTTAACAGTCACGTAGAGACTCACCCGATGCAAATGAGCATACTCTACAGCCTTTTGTAATTCTTCTCTGCCAAAATTATCAGCATATTGTCTTGCTCCAAAAGCGGTCCCGCCCAAATAAACAGCATCGGCGCCAGCATTAATTGCTGCCTCTAGGGCCTCCCAAGTACCAGCAGGAGCTAATAGTTCTATTTTCTGCATATCTACTCCACTATAAAATGATATTCTACTTTGTCCACAGGCTTATTGACCCAAGGACGTTTGTATTCTAACTTCAATGTATAATTGCCCGGCTTCTGGAAACCAACCACAAAAATATCCATGCCCGGTGCTCCTGTCATTCCTCGCTTATCAGAAGGCAAGAAGAAGGAATTCCCCATAGTGACCATGCCATTATCCAGTTTGGCATTAGTAACATACCAATCGTAACCCGTAGTTGGGTTAGCCTTGAGATACAAGTCAACCATAGTGCCGGCTTGGACTCGTAGCGTGTGTCCTGCTCCATCCACAGTTACCTTATACGATGGTAAGAAACGCCCTGCATTGGCAATATTAATAAAGGGCATCAATTCCTTGTACGTTACTTTTTTATCATAGGGCCCAGCATTAGAACTACGCAATAATAAACCATCTTCAGCAAAGGCATAATCATCGTTGGGTACCAAAGCACGGAAGCCGTCTTTGATATAGAAAAAATCTTTGGGATCATCCTCTTTGCCGGTAGTAATGTCCATATTCATAGCACGATAGGCATTTTTATTACCTTGCGCTTTGATAATTACACTAAAAAGAGTAGGTTTATTCATCGTGATGGTATAAGAAGAAGTGGCTTTCCCGCCCGCTTCTTTACGCACTGCACCTGCCGCATTAGCTAGCTCCGAATTCATATTCTTTTGCAGATTTACTTCCTGTACAGCATCCACAAAGGGTATTGTTCCCTTATTATGTTCTTGTTTGCTCAAAATAGTCATTCCTGTAAAGGCCCAAGCAGTTTGAGCCGTCATAGCCAATGCCAATGTTAATAATGCTATTTTTTTCATCTATATTACCTCCCAAAAATCTATTTACTATTATAACATAAAACACTCTGCATAAATGTGACAAGAAAGATAAAAACCAAGGGGAAGAATCGCCCCCTTGGTTTTCCACTTATTTTTCTACTCTTGCTTGTCTGCCATGAGTATAGGTAGGCAATAGCTTGGGTGCTACCACCGTTGTTTCAATACCGGCAGCCTTGAGTTCCGCTTCGAATTTATCAATATGAGCCAAAGTCAACCGGCCCAGTTCGCATTTAGCGCTAGAGGCCGCAGCGTTGCGCCCGGCAATACGGCCGAAAACAATAATATCCAACAGGGAATTACCCATTAACCTATTACGACCATGGATACCACCTACGGCTTCTCCTGCCACATAGAGTCCGGGTACTTTGGTTTCCGCTTGACTATCCACCAAAATACCACCGTTCTGATAATGCAATGTAGGATAAATCAAGATGGGCTCTTTGCGCAGGTCGATGCCAAATTTCTCATACATCCTCAGCATACCTGGTAAGCGTTTGGCAATAGTTCCTTCACCGCTTAGAATATCAATCATGGGCGTATCCAGCCATAAGGCTACGCCATCTAGTGCAGGAACTCCCTTATGTCTCGCTGTACATTCTCTGATAATGGATGCCGCTGCCACATCACGAGTCTCCAAGGGATGCATAAAGGCCTGTCCCTCACTGTTCACCAATTGGGCTCCCAGAGAGCGTACCTTCTCCGTTACCAAAGCACCGTAGATTTGAGCAGGATAAGCAACACCCGTAGGATGATATTGAATAGCATCGGCATAGATTAATTCTGTACCGATACGATAACCCAATACCAGACCATCTGCCGTTGCGCCATAGTGGTTAGAGGTCGGGAAGCCCTGATAATGCAGACGCCCAGCGCCGCCAGTAGCTATAATTACCGTCTTAGCCCGTACCACCAAATGTTCGTGGCTATCCAAATCCTCTAGAACCGCACCGCCGATATGGCCCTTGTCGTCCAAGATGAGCTCTATCGCCGGAGCGTAGTCGATACATTTAATGCCTCTATTACTTACTTCATCACGCAAGACACGCATGATTTCTGCACCGGTATAATCAGCGCAGGCATGCATTCTCTTACGAGAAGTACCGCCGCCGTGGGTAGTAACCATAGTGCCATCTTGCTCTTTATCGAACATAACACCCAAATCACTAAGCCATTTGATTGCTAGCGGACCATCCAAAACTAATTTTTCCAATAACTCTGGCTTGTTAGAATAGTGTCCGCCACCAAAAGCATCCAAATAATGCTGTGCGGGAGAATCGTTAGCTTTATCAGCTGCTTGAATACCGCCTTCTGCCATCATGGTATTGGCATCACCCATACGCAGCTTAGTGACCAAGAGCACCTTAGCACCACCGTTATCTGCCTCTATGGCTGCACTAGCACCGGCTCCTCCACCGCCTATAATCAACACATCTACATCATAATCTACTTGGTTTAAATCCAGTTGGTCGCTGTGTAATCTGCTATGTCCTTCCAGTAGCTCCGCCAATTCCACCGGTACTTTGCTGCCTTTATTGGGACCTACCTTAAGTACTTGAAACCCACTGGAGCGATAATCAGGATGGAACTCCTGTAAGAGTTCGTCTTTTTCCTCTGCGCCCATTCTAGAGATGGCAGCATGCAGACGCTCGTTTCTGGTTTTCTCAACATTTTTCATTGAAGCTAACATTTCACTAGTATACATGTTCCACCTCCTATTTCTCGATTTCTCGTTTGTTGTATAATTCCTTGATTTCCTCTAATGGCTTGCCGATTATAGCCTCAACAGCTGCCGTACATTGCCCACTGGCGACCTCTGCTACTCGTTCCTCCAAATGCTCGCAGTGAGGAGACAAATACTTGCCGGTAAGACGCCTGGCCAAGAGTCCCACAGCACTATGACTAATTTGAGCCGGACAACGAGAAGCACAAATATTACATCCTACACAATCAAAAGAGGCATGTGCACATTTCTCATACTCACCTCTTTGCGCATAGGCGATATATTGCATCACATTCAGCCCTTGAGGACATCCTTTGGTACAAGCATTGCAACCGATACACCCATAAATCTCTGGGTATAATTGCCCAATAATATTATCTACAGGCTTAATATCGGACATATTATAACTACGTTTGTTTAGTGGGAAAGATTGAATCTGTCCTACACACATACCCTCTTGCACATGAGTCTGGCAGGACAAGCACACTTTGATATCCGTGCTCCCTTTGATTCTGTACACCACTGCACACGCTCCGCAAAAACCACTGCGACACCCACACCCTCTGACTAATTTGTAGCCAGCGTATTCCATAGCATCCATAATGGTGAGCGTTGCCGGCACGGTGTATTCCTTGCCTAAGAGAAATACTTTAATCATTTCTTCCATGCTCTCTGCCTCCTAGTATTCATTGGGTAATTCTTCTAATTCATCCAAGCGAAAAACCGGCCCATCCTTGCAAACATATTTATTGCCTATATTACAGCGTCCGCATTTGCCTACGCCGCATTTCATCCGCATTTCCAAAGTCGTATAGATTTGTTCTTTGGTAAAACCCATTTTGAGCAACGAGGCCAACACCATCTTAATCATAATAGGCGGTCCACAGAGCAGTACTGTCTTATCATTAGTCAGAGCCAACTGCTCCAAAAAGGCCGGTACAAAACCCACGTTACCCTGCCAATTGTCTTGCGCTCTGTCGATAGTCAAATGCACTTGGGTATCCTGTTGCGCTGGCCAGAGCTCGGTCAGCGCTTGATAATCCACTAGGTCTTCTTTGCTACGTGAGCCGTAGACCACATCAATAGTACCGTAATCCTTGCGATGAGCCAGAGCATATTCGATGACGCTACGCAAAGGTGCTAAGCCGATACCACCAGCCACAAAGAGCAGGTTTTTATTTTTCAAAGCATCCTCTACCGGGAAGGGTCTGCCGTAGGGTCCTCTGAGAGCAACTTCTTGTCCCTCTTCCATAGCATGCAGTACATCCGTCAACTGACCACATTTTTTGATACTAAATTCCACATGGTCTGTGGTAGTCGGTGAAGAGGTAATGGAGAAAATAGCCTCTCCTTCGCCCGGAACCGAGATAATAGCACATTGCCCCGGCAGATGCTCAAAGGGTTTGCCGCCACATAACTTTTCTACAAAGAAAGTCTTCACATCGGGAGTATCCTGTCTTATCTTGGTGATTTTCACTACTTGAGGTAACAATACATCTTGTTTTTGACAATTACACATGCTTAGTCACCTCCAAAGCTTTGATTACTTGGGCAATATGCAGATGGGAAGGACATTTTTGCAAGCAACGGCCACAACCAACGCAAGCAAACACCCCGTTGTTATTTTCCGGATAATATTTCAATTTATGTAAGAATCTCTGACGGAACCGCTCTAAGCGCGTCCTGCGGGGATTGCCTGCTGACATTCTGGTGAAATCCGAGAACATACAAGAATCCCAGCAACGGAACCTGCGTACCTTGCCTTTTACTTCATAATCTCTCACATCATAGCAGTGACAAGTGGGACAGACAAAAGTACAGGTCCCACAGCCCAAACAACTAGTACTCAGCTTAGCCCACACTGGGTCAGCAAAGAGCTCCTCGGTGCTGCGAGCATACGCTGCCTCAGGATGCAAATTCTTCAAAGGCAAGTGCTCAAGAATAGCCGTTATTTGTGTCTTAGTTGCTTCTACTTCAGTTTCTTCTGCTGGTTGCAGCAATGGCTCTATTTGGGCTAAAAGCTGCTCTCCCTTATTCGTTTGGGCCTGCCAATAAAGTTCCTTACCAACCAAATAAGTCAACACATCGCCTTGCGGCTGAGCCGGGTTAATACCATAAACAGTACAGAAGCAAGTCTCCTCCGGCTCATTGCAAGCCAAAGTGATAATGGTGCAATGCTCGCGACGAGCTTGATAAAATTCATCTACCGGTGCTTGCAAGAACACCTTATCCAAGATAGCAAAGCTTGCAACATCACAGCCACGGACACCAAAAATAACAGTATCCTGCTCTGGTAGAGGCTCTGCCTTGAGTTCTAATTGCTTACCTTGCGTGGTGAAATCCATTAAATTCTCCACTTGCGGGAAGAACACACTCTTGGCGGACTTGGCCGTAAGCACATGTCGCAGTTCTAACTGACCTAATGACTTCTCTTCATCCCAACGCTCAAAGTTAACCGCACCAGCCTTCTTCAAAGGAGCATAAACCTCAGCTTGCTTGCTCAAGTTAGTTAGCACT
>JAQUUF010000083.1 GCA_028693975.1 Acidaminococcaceae bacterium | reverse complement strand
GGCTGCATAACCTAGCCTGGCTAAATTTAATCAATTCTTTAGCAGCTGCTACATTTCTGGTCAAAATACAACCAATACGCGCACCACAAGCACTATAACGTTTAGAAACGGAGTCAATCATCAAAAGATTGTCGTCTAACTCACGCATAGTACCAAAGCTCTTATAGGCACCACCATAAACAAATTCACGATATACTTCATCAGCAATCAATACCAAATTGTGCTTGATTACCAAATCGGCAATAGTTTGCATTTCTTCCACACTATAGACAACGCCCGTGGGATTACCGGGATTAGTCAACAAAATAGCTTTTGTTTTGGGAGTAATATATTTCTCAATTACGCTAGCTTCAGGTAAATGATAACCTGTTTTGACATCAGTAGGTACAGCATTAATCTTAACATTTCCTATCTTGGCAAAAGAATTGTAATTGGCATAATAGGGCTCAAACACCATCAATTCATCATCCACATCACAACATAGCATCACTGCGAACTCCAAAGCTTCGCTGCCGCCATTGGTAACAAAAATACCTTCTTCAGGAAAATCCATATCCCAGTCATGATAATATTGAGCTATAGCTTTAATCAAAGCTTGGTCGCCCTTGGAAGCACCATAAGCGATAACCTTATCGTCATAAGCACGTACTGCCTCCATAAAGTTTGCTGGCGTCTCAATATCCGGTTGTCCGATATTGAGATGGTAAACCTTCTTCCCCTTGGCTTTAGCTGCATCTGCATAAGGAGCCAACTTACGAATAGGTGAAGTAGTCAAGGCTTTAACACGATTAGAAATTTGCATACTCAAAACATCCCCTCATTTAAATTAGGCAGCTTCTTTATAATTATACGCTGCCATGTGCAATATTATAGCACAGATACCAGCTAAATTAACATTTAAATTATTCTTTTTTTTATGCCTGTACGACGATCCAGATAATAAAGAGAGTCCATTTTTAGGCGTCCTTTATTGATTTGAAAATTCGGCGCACTGATATTATTATCTGATGATTCAATAACTACATTACTGAAACGTAGCAATTTATTTTGATTGCTAAATTCACCGCTAATTTTATCAAATTTAATTGGTCCATAGAAGCCATGCCCAGAAGTGAAATTGCCATAGGTTAATACCGTTTTGGGATTGCCATCGCTTATCATATGTAAGTTTAATTTAACCAGACATTTGAACCAAGCTTGATGCGCTGCCATATTACTATGTAATTTATCACCTAAGATGTGCAGTTCATAACTTTTATCATCAATATCAAACTTACCTTTGGCCAGAACATCTCCACCATAAACTTTAGCAGTAATTTTATCAGAAGTAATAAGTCCATCTTCATAATGAAAATTACCTTTTACTTTGGTAAAATGTAAGGCAGGAATATTCAATTGATCCATAGTTAAGAAGCCCTCGATAACCGGTGCCTCAAGCAAGCCATTAATCCGCGCTTTCGCAGAAACCTTTTCTTTTACATTAATGCCAGCACCCAGACTAGATGGATTACATTGGTCTATGGTTAAATTAACGTCATCGTACATTCCTTCATCCTTGCTCAAATCAACAGAGCCCAAGATACTTAGGCCATCAGCCTCTATTGTACCGCAAAATTTACCACTTTTAAAATCAAGATACATTTTTTTATTTTTCAGTGTACTTTTAATATAAACGCTAGTCATATTAAAAGTACGTTGCTTGTATTTGGCAGCTACAGTGCAATTGGTAGCAATAAGCTCCGCATCAAAATCTTTTAACTCTTTCGGTAATTTAGTATTACCGCGTCCTCTCTTCACTGGTTTCATTGCGTCGATATGTTGCAAATTCATCCTATCATCAAAATCAAAAAACAAAGTAGCATCATGTATCTCAAGATAAGTTATACTTGAAGAACTCATTCTCTTAGTAACTACATCAAAAGGTTTTACTTTGAAATTACCGTCAGGAATATCAGCCAAAACCTCTCCTCGGGGATTGGTCCATTTAAGACCGGTAAAAGAGACTCTCCCCGAAGGATTAGCACTAAGAGTTTCAACAGTAATATGTCCTTCCAAAAGATGCTGAGTAGCTGCTACTTCATTAAAAATACGCGCTACGTGAATACTTGCCAAATAACTTAGCCAATAAAATATACCACAAAGTATCAGCACCAGAAGTACTCCCAGAATTATTAACTTTTTTTGGCTCTTCAGTCTTCTCATCAACAGGTTTATTCTACGCATAATATACACCCACTTTTAGTAGTATTATTATAGCACAGATTAGCATTCTTTATTTTATTGGCTTTTCACAGGTATTTCACTTGTAATACTAAGTTTTTTAAGATACCATATACAGATGGGAGGTATACAACATGAAAGAAGAACCACGTAAATCATTATATTATTATTGGTTTTTAGCTATCGGCATAATTCTAATATTGAATATGGTGGTTATTCCTACTTACTTCAATACCAAGATCAAACAAATACCCTATGGCACTTTTTTGGAAATGGTAGATGATGGCAAGCTTGGCAAAGTAGAAATAACTGATACTAAAATTGCGGCGACAGCTAACGACGGCAATGACAAAGAAGTCTATGTAACGGGTCGTGTAGAAGACCCGGAATTAGTCAAACGCCTTGTAAAAAGCAAAGTAACGTTTTCACAAGTAATACCCCGTGAGGCATCTCCTCTGGAGAATTTCTTTACTAATTGGATTCTACCTATTGGTATTTTTTTCCTCATCGGTCAGCTTATTATGAAGTACATGGGCAATAGAATGGGTGGCAATGCTATGAGCTTTGGTAAAAGCAATGCCAAAGTCTATGTAGAAGCCCAAACAGGTGTAGATTTTACTCATGTTGCAGGACAAGATGAGGCCAAAGAAGCACTGATGGAATTAGTTGAATTTTTGCACCATCCCGAGAAATACACTTCTATAGGTGCCAAATTACCCAAAGGTGCCTTACTGGTGGGTCCCCCAGGTACTGGTAAGACTTTGTTAGCTAAAGCCGTTGCCGGCGAAGCCAAAGTACCTTTCTTCTCCATTAGTGGTAGTGAATTTATTGAGATGTTTGTTGGTATGGGAGCTGCTCGTGTACGTGACTTGTTTAAACAAGCCCAAGAAAAAGCTCCTTGTATCGTCTTCATTGATGAAATTGACGCTATTGGCAAGAAACGTAGCAGTGGTCAATTCGGCAGCAATGATGAACGAGAGCAAACCTTAAACCAATTGTTGTCTGAGATGGACGGTTTCGATAGTAGCAAGGGCGTTATTATTCTCGCTGCTACTAATAGACCCGACGAACTAGATAAAGCTCTTTTGCGTCCTGGTCGTTTCGACAGAAGAGTTCCTGTAGAATTGCCTGATTTGCACGGTCGTGAAGCTATTCTCAAAGTTCATGCCAAAGATGTGCATATTGACACTGATATTGACTTCAATACTCTTGCTAGAGCTACTGCTGGTGCCAGTGGTGCTGACTTAGCTAACATTGTCAACGAAGCAGCCCTCAGAGCTGTACGTGAAGGTCATTCCAGCGTTAACCAATCAGACTTAGAGGAATCCATTGAAGTAGTTATTGCCGGTTATCAACGTAAAGGCGCTTGTATCTCATCCGAGGAAAAGAAAGTCATAGCCTACCACGAGATTGGTCATGCTCTTGTTGCTGCAATGCAAAAGCATTCTGCTCCAGTGCACAAGATTACTATCGTTCCACGCACTTCCGGAGCTTTAGGGTATACCATGCAGGTAGACGAACAAGAAAAAGTACTAATGAGCAAGGAAGATTTATTCAACAAAATTGTTACTATAACAGGGGGACGTAGCGCTGAAGAAGTTATCTTTAATACCATTACCAGCGGTGCTTCCAATGATATTGAACAAGCAACTAAGATTGCTCGCGCTATGGTAGCTCGTTTTGGCATGGTAGAGGAGCTTGATATGATGGCCTGTGAAAGCGTACAGAATGTTTATTTGGGCGGTGACGCTTCTTTAACTTGCAGTGCCGAAACTTCTGCTAGAATTGATGCCATTGTCCTGTCCATCATTAAGGAAGCACACGGCAAGGCCAAAGAAATCATATCCAATCATCGTACAGATATGGATCGATTAGCAGCTTACCTACTAGAAAAAGAAACAATAACTGGTGATGAATTTATGAATATCTTGCAGAATTTACCACCTGATACTCCTAGAGAACCAGCTGCCCTCCCAGAATGCCACTAAAAAGACATATAACAAAAACGCTTTATCTTTCAAAACTCTGAAAGATAAAGCGTTTTCTTATTCTTTGGCAAAAAGTGCTTCCACGAATTTATCTGGTTCAAATGGTCTAAAATCCATCATTCCTTCACCCACACCAATCCATTTCACGTTCAGTCCCAATTCTTCTTTAATTGCTACCACCACACCACCTTTGGCAGTGCCATCTAACTTGGTCAACACTACACCAGTAACCGAAGCTGTTTCCATAAAGACCTTGGCCTGAGCAATAGCATTCTGACCCGTCGTAGCATCTAGCACCAACAATGTTTCCTGCGGCGCATCCGGCAATTCTCTTTGGATTACTCTATGCACCTTATCTAATTCTTTCATAAGATTAGTTTTATTATGCAGGCGTCCTGCTGTATCTATAAAGAGAATCTTCGCTTTGCGAGCAATAGCAGCTTTGATACCATCAAATACTACCGCTGCTGGGTCTGCACCCTCATTATGAGCGATTACTTCACATTGGGCACGCTCACCCCAGATTTTTAATTGTTCAGAAGCAGCTGCGCGGAAAGTATCTCCCGCTGCAAACATAACTTTGTAGCCGAGTAAACGATAATAATTGCCCAACTTACCGATAGTAGTAGTTTTACCCACCCCATTAACGCCAACCACCAGTATAACAGTAGGATCTCCGCTAATACGCATTCTCTGCGAACCATCATGTAAAAGTTCTGCTACATATTTCTTTAAGAAAGGCAGTACTTCATCTGGTTTTTTAATCTCACGTTTTTTTGCGGCAGCTCTCACTGCCTGCATAATCTTCTCCGTGGTCTTCATGCCTACATCACCGGCAATAAGAATCATCTCTAACTCTTCTAGAAAATCTTCATCCAATTCAGTAGACATACCGACTAAATCTTCAATACGGGAAGTAAAATTAGCCCTTGTTTTGCTTAAACCATTTTTTAGCTTTTCAAAAAATCCCATTTTTTACCCCTTCATGTCTTCGTTGATATCTGCCAATTTGACAGATAATAATTTGGAAACACCGGATTCTTGCATCGTAACACCATGCAATACATTAGCCGCCTCCATCGTACCTTTACGATGTGTGATAATAATAAATTGTGTGTTCTCAGCATAGTTGCGCAGGAAATTAGCGAAGCGGCCGATATTAGCCTCATCCAAAGGCGCATCAATTTCATCGAGAATACAAAAAGGTGCAGGTTGATAAGATAAGAGTGCAAACAGTAAGGCAATAACTGTTAATGCTCTTTCACCACCACTTAAAAGCCCCAAATGCTGCAACTTTTTACCCGGTGGCTGGGCAAATATTTCCACACCGCTCTCTAGCATATCACTTTCATTCTGGATTTCCAACTTAGCCATACCACCACCAAAAAGCGTAGTATAACATTTTTGGAAATATTCATTTATTTTAGCAAAAGCCTCTATATAGCGCTTAGACATGTCCGTATTAATACCGCTGATAACACCCTCCAGCTGCTGCTTAGCTTCGCACAAATCATTATACTGCTTATTCAAGAACTCATAACGCTCACTTACCGCTTTGTACTCTTCAATTGCCCCCATATTAATAGGGCCCAAACTTTCGATGCTTCTTTGTAAACTGCGTTCTTCCTTACCTAAGGCAGTATCAGAAAGTTCCAAGACAATACCAGTAGTTCTAGCTTCTTCGGGTGTTAGCTTAGGGGTATTGGACATTTCATTTAAGGCACCCTCATATTCGGTTTGTATCCGCACACTATCCATTTGTGCCTTGTTCAATTTATCTTGAGCACGTGCAGCTTCGAGTTTAGCCTCGTCCAAAGTTTCCTGAGCTTGCTCTTGTTTAGGA
>JAQUUF010000082.1 GCA_028693975.1 Acidaminococcaceae bacterium | reverse complement strand
GTAGACGCATTCGGCAACTTGGTATTGCTCGCAGAGCTCGCTAAAGCCAGAGGTGGCCTCTGGTCCGTAGAAGGGTGGATAATGCAAAGCGACGATTAGCTTAGACAGCCCCTGGGCACGAGCTTGTTGCAGAGAGCTTTCTAGTCGCAGCAGTTCACGTTTGTAGATGGTCATGTCTGCGTCGGTGAAGCCTTCCATCGTGGGGATATTCCAGCCGCGAGTGCCGCAGATACCGACACCGTCATGAGCATAGAAGTTGTTTTGGAGAAAGTCCAGCTTGTTGTTGGTGGCTTGGGTAATCTTGCTCACGGTACTCCACCAATAATCGTGATTGCCTCTAAGGAGTATTTTGCGTCCGGGCAGAGCAATTAAGCCAGCCAAATCTTGTAGAGCCTCTTGTAGCTGCATGGCCCAAGAAATATCGCCACAAATGATAACGGCGTCGTCGTCGGTTACTTTTTGCCGCCAGTCGGTTTGGACTTTGCTCCAGTGGTTTTCCCATTGAGGGCCAAAGACGGTCATGGGCTTAGAAGGAGGCTCTCCCGACAAATGCAGGTCGCCAATTGCATAAATAGACATGATAATTGTCCTTTCGTTGACATTTATATGGAAGTAAAGATATAATAATTATGTTTTGTGTGTTACAATGGTACTATATTTCTACATTAATATAACAGAAAAATAGCTAATAACGCAAGTAGAGCTAATTTTTAGGAGGTCAAGGGAATGTTGAATGAAAAATATGCCCCCCATGAGATTGAGGCAAAATGGCAAAAGTACTGGGAAGACAATCATACTTTTAAGGTAGAGATTGATGAGAACAAGAAGAAATATTATGTTTTGGAAATGTTCCCCTATCCTTCCGGTAATCTACATATGGGTCATGTACGTAATTATTCCATTGGCGATGTGGTAGCACGTGTCCGCAAAATGCAGGGCTTCAATGTATTGCATCCCATGGGCTGGGACTCTTTTGGTATGCCGGCAGAGAATGCGGCTATCAAGCATGGTATCCCTCCCAAGAACTGGACTTTGGACAATATCGCTAATATGACCAAGCAACAAAAAGCTTTGGGGCTGTCCTATGATTGGGACCGTGAAGTCACAACCTGTAAAGAAGATTATTACAAATGGACCCAGTGGTTCTTTGAATTATTCTATAAACGTGGCTTGGCTGTCAAGAAGAAGTCTGCTGTTAACTGGTGCGATACTTGTAATACGGTTCTGGCCAATGAGCAGGTTATCGACGGCAAATGCTGGCGCTGTGATAGCACTGTGGTGAAGAAAGAATTATCTCAGTGGTTCTTTAAGATTACAGATTATGCCGATGAATTGCTCCAAGACTTGGAGCTTCTGCCAGGCTGGCCTGAGCGGGTTAAGACTATGCAGAAGAACTGGATTGGCCGTAGTGAGGGTTTGGAATTTAGCTTTGATGTGCCCAAGTTCCAGGAGAAGCTTGCTGTCTATACTACTCGTCCCGATACTATTTATGGTGTTACCTTTGTGGTTGTTCCACCGGAGCATCCTTTGGTGGAGAAGTTACTGGCAGACAATCCCAATAGGGAAGAGCTGCAAGCCTTCTGCGACGATGTGCGCAATACTAGCGATATCGAGCGTACTTCCAGCGAGAGCGAGAAGAAGGGTATGTATACCGGCGTAGATTGTATTCATCCTTTGACCGGTCGTAAGGTACAGATTTGGATTACCTACTATGTGCTCTATGATTATGGTACCGGTGCTGTTATGGGTGTGCCTACCGGTGACCAACGTGACTGGATGTTCGCTACCAAATACGGTATTGAGAAAATTATCACTATTCAACCCAAGGACCAAGAACTTAAGCTCGAAGATATGACCTGTGCTTATGAAGAAAAAGATGGTGTATTGGTTAATTCCGCACAGTTCACCGGGATGGAAATGCACAAGGCCATGAGTGCTATTATTGATTATATGGAAGAGCAGGGGCTAGGCAAGCGCAAGGTTAATTATCGCTTGCGTGATTGGCTCATTAGCCGCCAACGTTATTGGGGTGCTCCAATTCCTATCATTTACTGCCCTCATTGTGGTGAAGTGCTGGTGCCCGAAGAACAGTTGCCCGTAAGATTACCGGAAGATGTGAATTTCAATGCCGGCAGCGTGTCTCCTCTAGCGACATCTACTAGCTTCATCAATTGTAAATGTCCTAAATGTGGAGCAGATGCTAAGCGTGAAACAGATACCATGGATACTTTCCTTTGCTCCTCTTGGTATTATTTGCGCTATACCGACCCCAAAAATGCAGAGAAGTGTTTTGATAAAGATGCTAATATGTACTGGGGTCCGGTGGACCAATATATCGGCGGCATTGAGCATGCTATCTTGCATTTGCTCTATTCTCGCTTCTTCCTTAAGGTCTTGCGTGACGCAGGCTTGGTAGATTATGATGAACCTTTCACCAATCTTTTGACCCAAGGTATGGTTATCAAAGATGGAGCCAAGATGAGTAAATCTCTGGGGAATGTAGTTTCTCCTGAAGAAATTTTGTCGCAATATGGGGCCGATACGGCTAGATTGTTTATTTTGTTTGCGGCACCTCCCGAGAGAGAGCTCGAGTGGAGTGACCAAGGCGTAGAAGGCTCCTATCGTTTCTTGAATCGTGTGTGGCGTATTGTGGCGCATTTTGAGAGCTTGATAGAGCAAAAAGTTATTTCCTATGATGCGGCTAAGCTCAGCGAGCAGGACAAGGAATTACGTCGAGCTCTGCATAGTAGCATTAAGAAAGTAACAGAAGATATTAATCAAAGATTTAATTTCAACACGGCGATTAGTTCTCTGATGGAATTGGTTAATGCTCTCTATGCTTATAAGGATAAATGTGCTGAGCCTAACGCAGGCTTAGTCTATGAAGCGGTTTCTAACCTATTGAAGATGTTATCACCCTTCGTACCGCATATTACAGAAGAATTGTGGAACAAAGTGATTGATAGCACTACTAGCGTCCATGACCAAGAATGGCCTAGCTATGACCCAGAAGCTTTAAAAGTAGCAGAAGTGGAAATATTGTTACAAATCAACGGCAAAGGTAAGGGCAGAATAGTGGTGCCCTCTGAGAGTACCAAAGCAGATTTGGAGCAGCTGGCTGTGACTAATGAAGCTATTCGAGAGCATCTGGAAGGTAAGAAAATTGTAAAAGTTATTGCCGTACCGGGCAGATTAGTTAATGTAGTTGCAAAATAAGCTTAAGGGCATTACCTCTAGAGGGTAGTGCCCTTTTCTGTTTATTTAGTAAGCTGTGTTGCATACAATATTCACAGTGGATGGAATAGTCAAAACAGAGGTGCCAAGCTTTTTTAATTAGCTTTAGAAAAAGGTATAATTTGACTAAAATTAAGATAAGAAAGTATTAAATTCGGAATAGAAAAAGGGGATGAGTAGTAATGACTGCCAGTATGTTACAAATACAGGAGAACCTGTTGTCTAGCGTGCCTGGAGGCATTGCTATTTATAGGTTAAAACAAGATGGTCGTGTAGCTACGGAATATGTTTCGGAAAGCTTAGCCCAGATGTGTGGCTATAAAAGATGGGAGTTCTTAGAGTATTTACGTCATAATGCGCTAGTTAACCTTGTGCCGGAAGACGTTGGTAGAGTAATGAGCAGCGCACGGCAAGCACTCGATGATAACACACCCATTAGTGTAGTTTATAGGATATATACCAAGGATAAGCAGATTATTACTATTCGCTTGGATGCCAATCTGGTTCAAGACATAGATGCGGATCCGGACGATGTTGCTGTAATTTGTGGTGTTCATACCACGGTGACTGAAGCCAGTTTGCACCTAGAACAAGAACGGGAGCGTTACCGTCGTATTTTGGATACTCTTGATTTGGCCTATTTTGAATGGCGACAGGGGGAAGAGTTTTTTGCTTCACCCAAATATCAGCAATACCTTATGAGCAGAGTGGACAATCAGCTTATCTTGCAGAACAAAGGACCTGCAGAGACGATTCATCCGGATGATTTGCCATTGCTTAAGCAGTTCTTTGCCAAGATAGAGAGTAAAGCTGCCAGTGCTTCGGCTACTTTGCGGTGCAAGATGATAGACGGAAGCTTTCGTTGGACGGAGATGATGGCTTTTTTTGAGTATGATGAGCAGGGCAAGGCTTGTGATGTGATAGGAGTATTGCACGATGTGGAGAGAGAATGGGCTAGGCAAAATGCCAGATTGCAAGAGGCTATTACCAGTGCTCGCAGTGCTAATGAGGCTAAGACTAACTTTTTGTCTCGTATCAGCCACGATATGTGTACACCGCTAAATGGTATCTTGGGTTTAACCGCCCTTTTGCGCGCCAGACCTTTGCCGCAGGATGTGATGGAAGACTTAACTCAGGTGGATTTTTCGGGGCGGTATTTGCTTAATTTGATTAATGATACTATAGATGTAAGCAAGATTGAATTGGATAAATTGGAATTAAGACCTACGGTTTGCAGTAGCCGCTCCGCTGTAGATACTGTTGTTACTTTGCTTTTGCCTCAGGCTGAGGCTAAGCTGATCACAGTTAACCCTCGTTTTGAAGGGGACGCCGATATCTTGCTCTTTATTGATGTGGGCCGTCTGGAGCAGGTCATGATGAATATTTTTGGTAATGCTGTTAAGTTCACGCCGCGTAATGGTACTATTGATTTGCTGATTAGGAATATCGCTCTGGATGCTAAATACGCTACTTATGAATTTAGCTGCAAGGATAGTGGGATAGGTATTAGCGATAAGTTTTTGCCACATATCTTTGAGCCTTTCTCACAGGAAAACAATTCCAGTACTTCTGCCTTTGCAGGGACTGGGTTGGGTATGACTATTTCTAAGCGTATCATAGAATTGATGGGCGGAGAGATTAAGATTGAGAGTGTAAGTGGTAAAGGCACCAATGTTTATTTTGTGCTTAGTCTGCCGTTGGCACAACAGGAGCAGATTGCTGCCTGGCATAATGTTGCCAAGGCAAAAGTTGACGATACTATATTACTGCACAAGAGAGTGCTTTTGTGTGAGGATAATAAAATTAATGCTTCCATTGTAGAGCGGCTTTTGTGCCAAAAAGGGACAATGGTTGATTTGGCGCTTAATGGTCAAGCTGGTGTTGACCGCTTTGTTAAGAGCCCGACGAATTACTATGATGCTATCTTGATGGATATTAGGATGCCGATATTGGATGGAATTGGTGCGACCAAGGCTATTCGAGCCTCTGAGCATCCGCAGGCCAAGACCATTCCTGTTATAGCGCTGACTGCGAATGCTCTTAGTGAAGACGTTCAACTGGCTAAAGAAGCTGGGATAGATGCCTATCTGAGCAAACCGTTGGAACCAGAGCAAATGTTTGAAGCCTTGAAAAATTGCCTTGCACAAAAATAAGGATAGGTGAGGCTTGTATGACTAAGCGGAATTGGTGGAAGCTTATTTTGTTTTGTTTTGCTTTGCTAACTTTTATATTGCCGGTATGTGCTGCTGAACAAGA
The DNA here is from genome assembly GCA_028693975.1 of Acidaminococcaceae bacterium. Lineage (GTDB taxonomy): Bacteria > Bacillota > Negativicutes > Acidaminococcales > Acidaminococcaceae > JAQUUF01. The sequence continues at coordinate 579 of JAQUUF010000082.1, read as the reverse complement.
GCCAAGAGTTGTTCGAGTGGCTTATTTTGCGTTGGGCGACTATTATAAACTGGATGCTATAGGGGAAGTTCATAGTTATGATAAGGCTTATTTAGACAAAGTTGTCAAAAATAGCAATTTGCGTTTTGAGTATGTCAATTGTCATACTTGGGCTCAGGCTATGGATATGGTGCGTAAGCATGAGGTGGATTTAGTTGGTACAGCACAGTGGAATGCAGCTAGAGAAGAAGAGTATGAGTTTTGTCTAGAGAGCTATGGCTATACGGTAGCAGAACTGGCGGCCTTGCCTGAGAGCAAGCTTGTCTTTGGAGATTATGCTGCCATTAATAATGCCGTTGTAGGGTGCTTTGAAGGCTATATAAGGTATGACGAAATGGTAGCGCTCTTCAAGGAAAAGGGTATTAATCCTGTTATTAAGATCTATCCGGATTGGAATTCACTGAAAAAGGCATTGCTAACAGGGGAGATTGATGTCGTTGCTGCCAATTCCCATAGCATGGATAAGCAGTGGACAATTCTCAGCAAGTATTATTATGCCCCTTTCTTTTTCCTCTCCTGGAAAGGCAATACAGAGCTCAC
>JAQUUF010000081.1 GCA_028693975.1 Acidaminococcaceae bacterium | reverse complement strand
CGTGTGCTCTTCCGATCTTGTTTCTAAACGTGCGTTGCTAATATGCAGCGCCTCCTGCAAAGACTGCTCCTTGGTAATGTCCATATCTACGCAAGTAGCCATAATTCTCCCTTGAAAATTATCAAAAGTGATACTTGTCTTAAAATACCGCCACACTCCTTCTTTGTTTTGCATTTTTGTGACAAAAGTAACATTTTTGGAGCCTTCTTGTAGTGCTTCAGCCACTATTCTAGACACCCTTGCTCTTTCTGAGTCAGGGAACATAGCATATACCTTGTTGCCAAATTTATCTCTAGCCTCAGTACGCGAATATCCTCTTAACTTAAAAAAATTATCATTGGCATAAACAATTTCATCGCTATCCACCTGTACTCTATAAACACCACAGGGAGACGTACTCAAGATAGAATGTAATAGCTCTTCTGTTGTTCCACCCATAATTTTTTGACTACAATTCGCAACATTAGTAGCTTCACTTGCTATGGTACCTTTTTTTGCATTTTCTTTGTTCATCGCTATTCCCTCATTGTATATAAAATCGCTATATATATTATGCCACAAATACAATATTTCTTCAGCAAATAAAAATACGCACCTCTAAAGGTGCGTATTTTATTATTATTAAATTGAATTATTTGCTAATTTCAGCTGCTGCATCATTGGTCAAATCTTTGCCACCGCTAACGATAACTTGTTGATCCAAAACTACAGTAACTCCTTGAGCCTTTGCTGCTCTATCAATTGCTGCCAAAGCTTTCTTTTGGATTGGCTCAATTAACTCTTGTCTACGTTTCATAAGTTTCTCTTGCAAAGTCTTACGCAATTCTTGTTGGCCTTTTTGGTCTAGCTTATCTACTTTAGAAGCAAACTCTTTCTCAGCCTTTTGTTCTTCCAAATTCATAGCTGCTGCTGCCGATTGGAAATTAGGATGGCTGGACATCACCCTGCTAAAATTGACAAACCCAATAGTGTCTGCCGCCATTGCCGTACTAGGCATAGTAGCACCTGCAAAACCAAAACAAACCATTACTGCCACTATCACTGCTAAAAATTGCTTTTTCACTAAAATCATCCTCTCAACTAGTTTGTTCTCGTACAAATACAATTGGATTATAACATTTTAGCCAGTTTCAAGCAAGTAATTAACACAAATTACACATTATAAGAACATTTCAAAAATAAAGATGGCAAAGTAGAAAAATAATGTTATAATATAGTTGTAAATAGTAATCGTTATTATTTGCAAGGTAGTTCAAATATAAGGAGGTATGTATTATGTTTAAATTTCAACCAACTACTAGCGAAGGACTCAAGGCCATTATTGTAAGCAGAGAAGGTAAAGATGCAGCAACAACTTTTATACTGCCCCAATTAGACAAAAAAGAATTGCTGAGTATGTTGCAAAACAAACTAGAAGGTAACGATTGGCAGAAAACAATGCATGCTGATGACGCTATCACCGCTCTTATCACCATGGCTCCCGATGACGGTGAATGGAAAGAAGCAGGAAAAACTCTAGTGTATTTCTCTTTAGCCGGTGAAAAAACCTTAGTAGAAATTCTTGGTGAAGTCGTAGCCGAAGATTCTCCCTTTACCTTAGAAGAAGTTGCAATCTGCCATTGGACAACCAAAGTACTTGATACTATGATGTCCCTGCGACAGGCAGGTATGCATGATGACGCTATCGTTGCTAGTGCAGAATTAGGCAACTATTTTAACTAAACTTTAGACCTGAACAATATATAAACGTAACTAAACCTCCTACGGTTAGATTATGCAAAATAGTCTAACCGTAGGAGGTTTTCTTTTCTCTTATTTTAGAAAGCCAACGCTCTTTCTCTCGCCATTAATTCTGCGCGTGAGCTAACTCCTCGTTTTCTAAGCATATTAGTAATGTGATATTTTACCGTACCCACAGTAATTTTGAGAATGCTAGCAATTTCGGCATTCGTCATCCCTTGCATTATATACCGTAGCACTATTCTTTCACTTTTGGTCAAATTATCATTCTCTTCTTCAATAACATAATTAAGCCTATTCTTCTTCAACTTAATCATCATGATACGATAAAAATATTTCCCTTTTATCTTTTGTGTCCTAGTATAAATTCCATAATTATTAATTTCGCAATAAGTATTATGCAACTCATTCCATTTTTCAAACCCTGTATGAAATTTTATAAGAGTCAAAAACTCTTCTATTGAATCCTTAGCTAGTGCACCACCTTGTAAAATACGCACTATTCTTTCGGCCCCAGCTGTAATTTTGTGTACTACGGCATCTTCATCTACCAACATCATACCGTCTTCCACCAAATCAGCGAACTGCGTCAGAGCGTTATTATCTCGGTGAAGAGCCAAAATATTATACTTAAGACTATGAATTTGAGTTATAAAATGTCCCAATTCTTTTAGTAGTGCTTTGTCCTTAGACTCAAAAGGTCTCTCGCCTTCTTTGCGCAAGAAAGTCAGGCCACCAATACAACGCCCCTTCTCGATAAAATAAACCACCATTTTATCGACAAAGCCTTCCGAGCGCAATATTTCGCGATAATAGCCATTATCCTCATAGCAACTTTCTACATCGGTTACATCCTTTAGCATCCTCACTTGACAGGTCGTATAATTCTTAGTCAATTTTTTGCAGTGCAATGGGTCTTTCGTTTCATAAACCTCTATCCAAGCATGAATTATTTGAGTACTGACATGAAGACTAGCCTCTTCTATGAGCCTGCCTTCTTCATCTACCACCCAATAAACCACATTATCATACCCGAACTCGTCTCTTAACGCTCTAAGCACCGTAGTTTTCAAATCGCTACGGCAACATGCCACCCTAGCCTGAAATTTGGCTATACTCCCGCAACTGCCAGAAGCAAGACAACTCATATCCATCCCCCTTGTTTTTAGATTGATTAAATTACAATTATTGCTTGAAAAAGACCCCAAATAAAAGTCAATTTTTACTCATAGAAAAGTCCACCGACAAACTGCCGATGGACCTTATTTTATTCTACAGTTACAGATTTCGCCAAGTTACGTGGCTTATCAACATCACAGCCACGAGTTAATGCGGCATAATAAGCTAAGAGCTGCAGTGGTAGCACCGCCATAAGTGGAGCTAATTCTCCATCTGCATGCGGAATATATATTACATGGTCTGCATGCTTGGCCATCTCTGTATCGCCTTCTACGGCAATACCAATGACAATGGCTTCTCTTGCTTTCACTTCACGGAGATTGCTTATGGTTTTCTCATAGACATGAGGCTGAGTAGCCAAGACTATTACCGGCACTCCCTCAGTAATCAAGGCCAAGGTACCATGCTTGAGCTCACCTGCGGCATAGGCTTCGGCGTGAATATAAGAAATTTCCTTAAGTTTAAGTGCCCCTTCCAGAGCAACTGCGTAATCTAAGCTACGTCCCAAGAAAAAGGCATCTTCACAGCTACCATAACGTTTGGCAAATACTTTTATTTGCTCCACATTCTCAAGCGTTCTATTAATCTTCTCCGGTATTTCTTTGATATTAGCTACCAACTCAGCAACCCGCTCTTGAGTAATAGTACCGCGCAGTTGGGCTACATAAATAGATAGCAATAACATAACCAAGAGTTGTGTTGTATAGGCTTTGGTAGAAGCCACAGCAATTTCAGGACCGGCATAGGTATAAACTACTTGGTCGGCTTCTCTGGAAATAGAAGAACCTACTACATTAGTAACCGCCAATGTTCTGGCACCCAAGCGTTTGGATTCTTTCATAGCTTCTAGAGTATCACTGGTTTCGCCTGATTGACTAACGAAGATGGCCAGACAAGAACCGTCAATAATAGGTTCACGATAGCGGAATTCGCTAGCAATATCTACCTCTACGGGAATACGAGCCATTTTTTCCAGATAGTACTTGCCTACCACACCAGCGTGATAAGCAGTGCCACAAGCTACAATAAAAATCTTGTTGATATCTTTGAATTCTTCTGCTGTCCAATTGAGCTCCGAGAACTCAATAGCGTCACCTGTCTTAGCCAAGCGGCCACGCATAGTTTCTCTTACTGCCTTCGGTTGCTCGTAGATTTCCTTGAGCATAAAATGCTCAAAACCACCCTTTTCAGCTGCTTCAGCATTCCAGTTTACTTCAAAAACTTTTTTACTAATAGGAGTACCATCAATATCCTGCACCCAAACACCATCTTTGGTAACAGTGGCAATTTCGCCATCACTCATGATAAAGGTCTTCCGCGTCTTGCTGATAATAGCAGGAATATCAGAGGCGATAAAATTCTCTCCATTGCCCAAACCAATAACCAAAGGATTAGACTTCTTGGTACAAATCAACTTATCCGGCTCTTTGGCACACATAAACACCAAAGAATACGAGCCTTCAATCATTTTCAAAACTTTCTTAACTGTATCTTCAAAATTACCTGTAAAATACTCAGCCATGAGGTGAGCCACGACTTCAGTATCGGTTTCAGAAATAAATTTGTGCCCTTTACTAATTAAATCTTCCTTCAATGCCATATAGTTCTCAATAATACCATTATGAACAACCACAAATTGCCCGCTGGAATCAGCATGGGGATGTGCATTAACATCAGAGGGACGACCGTGCGTAGCCCATCTGGTATGGCCAATACCAACTGTTCCTTCCGGCAAATTACCCGCTATTTTTTGTCTGAGAGCCTCCAAACGACCCACGCATTTATCAATTCTAATATGATTCTTCTCATACACTGCAATGCCAGCAGAGTCATAACCACGATATTCCAACTTGCTCATGCCATCTAGCAGAAAAGGCGCTGCTTGATTATTACCAATATATCCCACGATACCGCACATAGGTAGTATCCTCCTTAAAGTTATTAACCTGTTTTGCTGCAGAATTTTTGTTTCCTCTGTTACCAAAGGACTTTGTTATCTGCTTATGGCTGCAACCAACCAAGAGGCACCCGCTGACTAATCGATTAACCTCTCCCTCGTCTACCGCTCTCACGGTACTTGCGCTCTCAATGAAGCAAAGCTCTACTTGTGCTCCTCCTAAACACACAATGAGCCGCACAGGTAGGTTTACCCCATGCGGCACCACTTTGTCACCTATATAATTGTACTATATGTTGTGGCATTGGTCAAATTTTACTCAATTCAGCCTAATTCAGCTCTTACCACTATAGCAATTTCTTCAGCAATTTTCTCTAATTGGTTTTGGTTTTGCCCCTCCGCCATAATACGAATGAGAGGCTCCGTCCCCGACGCACGAACCAAAATCTGCCCATCCTCACCCAATTCTTCTTGATAGTGAGCAATCACATCTTTAATCGCTTGTTTGTCTTCCCAACCATTTTTGTTACCGACCCTAACATTGAGCAGGGTCTGCGGATATTTTTGCATTAGTGTCCCCATTTGGGATAGCTTACTATTATTTTTAACCATAGCACCCAATAGTTTCACCGCCGTCAAAATACCGTCGCCAGTCTTGGCATAATCAGCAAAAATAATATGGCCGGACTGCTCTCCACCCAACTCATAGCCTTCTTTAATCATTTCTTCCAGAACATATCTATCGCCTACGCCTGTCTTGACACAGCGACCGCCATGCTCTTTCATAGCTTTGTGCAGGCCAATATTACTCATAACGGTTACTACAAGAACATTGTCCTTGAGCTTGTTCTTTTTCATAAGTTCTAGAGCACAAATAAGCATCATTTGGTCGCCATCTAACGGTGTCCCGGTTTCGTCTACCACAAGACAACGGTCAGCATCACCATCATTAGCTACGCCGACATTAGCACCACATTCAACAACCTTTTTTTGTAAAGCTTCCAAATGCGTAGACCCGCAGCCGTTATTAATATTAATGCCATTGGGTTGATTAAAAATGGGAATAACTTCTGCGCCCAAGGTACGCAAAACCGCCGGAGCAATTTCGCTGTTTGCACCATTAGAGCAATCCATAACCACCTTCAGGCCATTAAGACGAGTATCGGCACTGGCCACGATATGTTCAATATATAAGTTACCCATGCCCGGCTCCGGAATGACCTGACCCACGGAAGATCCCTTGGGACCATTAGCATAATCAATGGGAGCCGCTACG
>JAQUUF010000080.1 GCA_028693975.1 Acidaminococcaceae bacterium | reverse complement strand
AATGGAGAGGATTTTATGTCAGAGCATCAAACACTTTATCGTAAATATAGGCCCCAAGATTTTACTTCTTTGGTGGGACAGGAACATATTCGTACCGCTTTGACGAATGCTTTGAGCAGTGGCAAAATTTCTCATGCCTATTTGTTTGCAGGACCGCGTGGTACAGGCAAGACTAGTACTGCCAGGATTTTGGCTAAGGCCTTAAACTGTGAGCAAGGACCTACGGCAGAGCCTTGTAATGTCTGTGAGAATTGTCAGATGATTACCAAGGGTGCTTCTATGGATGTGATTGAAATAGATGCGGCCTCTAATCGCGGTATTGACCAGATTAGAGAGTTGCGCGAGAAGGTTGGCTTTGCCCCGGTTAGTGGTAAATACAAGGTTTATATTATTGATGAAGTTCATATGCTGACAACGGAAGCCTTCAATGGACTGCTCAAGGTCTTGGAGGAACCGCCTGCTCATGCAATTTTCATTTTGGCTACTACAGAACCGCATAAAATACCGGCAACTATACACAGTCGCTGTCAGCGCTATGATTTTCACCGTGTTACTGTAGATGATATTACTAAGCGTTTGGAGGTTGTGGCACAGGCAGAGCAAATAACGGTGACCCAAGAAGCATTGCGGCTGATTGCTATCCAAGCTGACGGTGGTTTGCGCGATGCTTTGAGCCTTTTGGAGCAGAGCTCTGTTTTGGACGAACAGATTAGTGCTGCTACAGTAAGAGGTATTTTGGGCGTTGTTGGCACAGAAGGGCTGCGGAACTTGGTTGCTTTAATAGGCAAAGGCGATTTGGCTGGTGCTTTGCAAGCTTTGACAGAATTGAGCCAACAAGGTAAGGATACCAAGCAAATTATTGTAGAATTAAGTGAATATTTAAGAGCTTTGTTACTTTTTAAAACAGCGGCAGCGTATGAAGATATTTATTTGACGGATACCAAGGAGGCCTTTGCAGTTGTTGCGCCCTTATTTACGGTGGAGCGCATTTTGGCTTGTACAGAACGGTTGCATCAGACTTTGGAAGAGTTGCGCTTTGCTGTACGGGGCAAGATTTATGCTGAGCTTTGTCTCTTCGATTTGTGTAGGATTCAAGGTGATACAGTGGCTGCTTTGGCAGCTCGAGTGGCTCAATTAGAAGCCCAGCTGAGTGGTAAGGTTCTTATGCCACAGAGTAAGGTGCCGTTGGCGCAAGCGGCAGTGGGGACGCGTGCACCGTCTACGCCGGGCAATTCAGTGCCAGAAGCGCAGACCGTGCCGGAGCAGGTCGCAATTCAAGAAGGTACCGATAATGAGGAAGAGTTGGTGACAACGACGGGTGCTGAGTTGTTGGAAGGGCGGGCAACTGCTGTAGGTGCCCAGCAAGCATCTACCGTCTCCCCGGATATAAAGGCTGCACCAGAGGCCAGTGGTTATAATCAAGGCTCTTTGAATAGGCTTTGGCAGCAAGTGATAAAAGAAATTGGGGCGAGAAAGAAAAAATCCCTAGTGGCCTATGCCGAGAAAGCTTGGCCGGTTACCTTGGATGATGATGTGCTAATTGTGGCGAGTGATATGCAAATTAGTTGGGAGCGCCTAGAAAAGCCTGAATACAGGAAGTTCATCGAGGCTATTTTACAAGATTTGTGTGGGCATAGTGTGCAGTTAGTTTGTAAAGAAGGGGTCAAGCCTTCTTTGGCTCAGGACAAGTTGCCACCGACAGCACGCAAAGCAGTGAAATTTTTTGGCGGCACAATTGAAGAAGAATAAGCGAAATTGTGGTATAATATCTGTTATAAAAAATTAGGAGGGGTATTACTTATGTTTAATCCCGGCAATATGCAAGGTATGATGAAGAAAGTTCAAAAAATGCAGGCTCAAATGTTGAAACTGCAAGAAGAGTTAAAAACCAGAACTATTGAAACAACGACCGGTGGCGGAGCTGTGACAGTGGTTGTCAATGGCAAAAAAGAAGTTGAGTCTATCGCTATAAAACCAGAGGCAGTAGATCCGGAAGATGTAGAAATGTTGCAAGATATGTTAGTCGCTGCCATTAATGATGGTATGCGCAAGATTGACGAAATGACTGATGCAGAAACTAGCAAAATTACCGGCGGTATGAAAATACCCGGCATGTAAGGTAGGACTGATTTATGCGAATGATTAAACCTTTGGGGCAACTTTATGAAGAGCTACGCCGCCTGCCTGGTGTTGGTTCTAAGACGGCCCTACGGTTAGCCTATCACATTATTGATTTGCCCGAGGCAGAGGTCAAAGCCTTGGCGCAAGCCTTGCTTCAAGCCAAGACGGGCATCAAGATTTGCCAGAGGTGTTTTAACCTCAGCGATGGCGATTTGTGCGAAATATGTCGTGACAAACAACGAGACCAGAGTCTTATCTGTGTGGTAGAAGATCCCCAAGACGTTATTGCTATGGAGCGCAGTCATGGCTACAAAGGTGTTTACCATGTTTTGCATGGCGTTTTGTCGCCTTTGGATGGAGTGGGTCCAGACAAACTGAAAATTAGAGAGTTGCTGTTGCGGCTACAACAAGAAGAGGTCAAAGAGATTATTATTGCGACCAATTCCGATGTAGAAGGAGAGGCGACGGCGTCTTATTTGGCTAGTTTGCTGAAACCATTGGGACTCACTGTCAGCCGCATAGCGCATGGGCTGCCTGTTGGCAGTGATTTGGAATACGCTGATGAAGTGACCTTGTCTAAGGCCTTAGAAAATAGGCGCAGTATGTAGAAAGGGTGTGCTAGCATGGAGGTAATGTTACCTGCAGTCATTGCGTTTGTAGTTTTATTTTTGGTAGTTAAGTTCTTTTCGTTATCCTTCAGCTTGGTGTGGAATGGGCTTGTGGGCGTGGTTATGCTCTGGCTTTTGAATATGGTGGGCGGTCTTATTGGCATCCATTTGGAAATCAGTGTGATAACGGCGTTAATTGCCGGTTTCTTTGGTATACCAGGTATTGTGGTAATGCTGATTTATAATCTGATTAAATAAGAGTAGGGCGACCCCATGGCCGCCCTTTTCTATGGTATAATAAACAATTATGAGCAAACAATTTTTAGGACATGATTATTCGAATAATGAACAGGTGAAAATATTTTTCTATCTGCTCGTCGGCGGCACCGCTGCTTTAATCGAGTGGAGCTGTTTTTATGTATTAGAGAGCAAACTGGCTCTTAACTATCTGGTGTCAGCAGCGTTAGCCTTTACCGTATCAACTACTTACCACTATTTTCTCACTAATCTTTTAGTCTTCGAGAGCGGTGCTCGCTATAGCAGAGGTAAAGAAATTTCTTTAGTGTTTTTGGTTTCGGTCATTGGCTTACTATGGAATTTGCTTTTAATGCGCATCTTTGTTGGTGCTTGGCAATGGAATCCCATGGTTGCTAAGGTAACTGCTAGCTGTCTTGTAGTCGTGTGGAATTATATTTCTAGGAAAAAATGGATTTATTAGAAGGAGCCGTTAATGAAACGCAAAATTGTTGATATTACTCAATTTAAAAAAGTAATGGTGGTCTATAATCCCAAATCAGGAGCGCGTTTACTTAGTGTACGCTCGACCATCGTGGGAGCCATGGTTAGTAGTTTTCACAAAGCTGTGGGCAAGATTGAGTTTATCGAAGAGCGTTTAGAACGCTTCGAGCAGCTGCATGAAATTGCCGACAAAATAGTACGCGAGCAGGTTGAATGGGTGGTAGTAGCAGCTGGTGATGGTACGCTTAGAGCCTTGGTGGAGCTCTTGGTGGAAGATGATTACCGCCCGTATATCAGTATTTTCCCTGCCGGCACAGTTAATTTGGTGGCCAAAGAGCTAGAGCAGGTACTAGATGCTGACCGTTGGGTGAAGCGCATCAGTCGTGGGGTAGTAACTCCGGTATGGCTGGGCAAAGCTAATGATAGAATATTTTTGACAGTAGCTGGTATAGGCGTGGATTCGTTGGTGGTTGATAATGTTAGTGAAAAGGCCAAGAAATACTTGTCCAAATTTGCTTACGTCCAGCAGGGCGGCAATCTAGTGCGTCAGGAAATATTATTAAGAAATTGGCAGTATAAGTTTCAAGTGATGATAGACAATGACGGTCTTTGGCGTGATGCATCCTCGGTACTTGTGGCCAAGAGCCGGTACTATGCCGGCAGATTTTCACTAGTTGATGGTAGCTCTTTGTCGTCGCCTAAACTGCATGTGTGCCTTTTTACTGGGCATAAACGTATTGATTTCTTGCGTTATGTTGCACTTATCATGACGGATATGCTGCAATTAGATAAAACTGTAGAAATTATCCAAGCTCAACATGTTCGCATTAAGTCTAATGTGCAAAATTTTGCAGCAGAGTTAGATGGTGATTCTTTGGTAGCATCGCCTTTAGAAATCGGTTTATTAGCAACACCAATGGAATTTATATCATGAGAAAATATCTTGTTGTTTTAGTGTTAGCAATTTGCTTAGGGGTGGAATATTATTCTGCTTGGTCTTTTATGCGAGGTATTGTACCATTTCCTGAGAATGAATGTTACTTACATACGTTAAATGGTTTCTCAAGGGACACGCTAATTTTAGGTGCCCTTCTTTTGCTCTACAGTAGGCGTAAGAGGATTCAAGACAGGGTGGCGCGGTATTTTCCTATTGTTGTGCTGGGCGTAGAATACATTGCGATTGGTATCTATATGGTGAATAGACTAGAGCTTGATTGGGGCTTTATGACTACCCTAAGTTTTTTTACCGGTTGCTTTAATAACTTTGCTTTGGTGCTTTGCTGTGCTATGTGTTACCATCACTGGCCTAACAAAGGCATGAAATTAGTCTATTTCTTGTCCTATTTCGCTACAGCCACTATTATGCTCTTAGATGGGGTGTATTTTTGGAATACTTCTACTCACATAGAGAGCGTTCTTTTTAAAAATTTAAATATATATGCGGCACAGGGTATCCTAGGAACGACTTCACCCATAGTTTTGGCAGGTGTATTTATTGCTTTAATTGTTCTAGCACTCTTGTTTAGGGTAAATAAGCCACACAAGGCCAAGCCGAACTTTACTTGGTCGCTGCTCTGCTTAGTGGCTTTTGGTATGGCTTTTAACATGACCTATTTATCACTGTCAGCGGGAATCTTTCATCTAACCGACCAAATAGCAGGACTGGATATGGAAGTCGATTTTGAAAGAGGCAGGCGACCTGCACGCAATATCATTGCTATGCCGATAAATGTAAACTTTTTGCATAAAGCTTTTTTTGATACGGATAAAATAGTAAAAGACCCATGGAAATTTACTGAAAAGGAACTAAGTCCTGAGATTTTAGCTACTTTGCAAGAGTTGGGGATTCAGGCAGATGCCAAGCGTTCTACTGTAGCAGGAGTAAGGCAGTATGATAGAGTTGTAATGCTGGTTATGGAATCAGTGCACCGCGATTACTTGCATTTTTATAATAAGAATATCCCGCAGGAAACTACTCCCTATCTGGATGGTTTGCTACAAAAGTATCCTCATATGGATAATTACTATTCTTCCGATATACCAACTACTCAGGGCTTAAATGCTACTTTTCGCAGTCAGATTATCTATGATGAAGATTTAGAGGGTCAGAACCAGGCTTCTATATTTAGAAGTGCGCAGGAGTTGGGTTACAAAGGCGTTTTTATGAATGCTTCTAGCCGTTATTATGCTAATGAATACCGCGAGTATCCGCAGCAATTTGGTATGCAGGAATACTATGCTAAGGAGGACCTGACCAACTGGGGCTATAGTGGGGCCAGTGGTTGGGGATTCCATAATGATACGATGTATACTGTGGCCCTAGATTATTTGGAAAAACATCAGCAGGAAAAAATGTTTCTAGTGGTAAAAACCTTGGATATGCATCAGCCCTATCCATATTATGGGATTGGTTACGCCGATATGCCTGAGTCGGTGCGTGATAGCAAAATTGTCAGTATCTGCGGTATGTATTGGGTGGAGCACACTATTCGGGGTTTCTTTTATCAGGCGGCAGCACGTAATCTGTTGGATGATAGAACCTTGGTTATTATTACTTCTGACCATAATCCTCATAGTGGCGGTGAATACAAAACCATGGTACAAAATGAGGCTAATACCCAGAGTATTGCA
>JAQUUF010000079.1 GCA_028693975.1 Acidaminococcaceae bacterium | reverse complement strand
AAAAATAAGGTCGATTATAGAATGGCTAGTTATAGCGGGAGCGCTGTATATTGTAATAACAGCAATTTTCACTTTTACAAAATATAAGCCTTACGATGACACAGTATCTACAAATGGAGACCAGGGCTTTATAGCGCTTTCTTATTTTGGCGTGGATAGAACCGGTAACCAAACATTAATTGGACAAGATTTGTTGCGGCAACATTTATCGACTTTAAAAAAAGAAGGCTATGTTACCATTACCCAACAAGACATTTTGGATTACTATCACAACGGCAAAGTTTTGCCCGCTAAGTCTCTTTATTTGATTTTTGAAGATGGACGACGCGACACTGCCATTTTTAGTCAAAAAATTTTGGAAGAGGAGAACCTGAAGGCTACGGTTTTGACGTATCCAGAAAAATTTGACAACCGCGATACTAAATTCCTGATGCCAGCAGAACTGCGTTCGTTGCAGGATACTTCTTTTTGGGAGATGGGGACCAATGGTTATCGTTTATACTTTATCAATGTTTTTGACCGCTATAATAATTATTTAGGTGATATGGGACCTTTGGAGCACTCTATGGTGGCAGCAACTTTGGGTCGCAAGTATAATCACTATTTGATGGATTACATTCGAGATGAGCATAATTATCCTTTGGAAAGTTATAGAGTTATGAAAAATCGCTTAGATTATGATTATACTCGTCTGCGTGATGTTTACACTAACGAACTTGGCTATGTGCCACAAACTTATATTCTAATGCATTCTAACACAGGCAGTTTCGGTAATAATGACAAGGTGGCAGCAGTCAATAAGTACTGGATTGAAAAGCTTTTTAAGATGAACTTTAATCGCGAAGGGTATTGCAAGAATGTCAGAAGCAGTAGTATCTATGATTTGACTAGGATGGAGCCACAAGCCTATTGGCCTGTGAACCACCTCCTGACTAGAATTCAAGATGATACTAAGCAAAAGTTGCAGTTCGTTAATGGTGATGCCACGCGCTATGAGCGTTGGCTGACTATGCAAGGAGCGGCGGAGCTGCAGCCTGAAAAGGTAATATTAACTACCAAAGCCAAGGGTAAAGGCTTTATGCGGTTAAAAAACAGTAGTACTTATCAGGATTTGCTTTTGAGCGTCGAATTGAGTGGCAACAAATATGGCCAGCAAAATATTTATTTGCGCGCGGCAGACGACCTGAGTTCTTATGTTTCGGTGGGCGTGGTTAATAATTACCTCATTGTGACAGATAATAGCGCTGGAGTTAAAAAAGAATTGCTTAAACTCAATTTGGATAGGTTGGACGGAATTCCGGCTATCTCTGTAGAGGAAGATAAAAAAGCGGTGGTGGAACAAGAGCTGAAAACTTTTAGCCGCTATGCAGATTCAGCAGAAACTGCTAAAATATATGTAGAGCGTCTTAAAGACAAACAACTAGATGATCCAAAAACTATTCAAGAAGGGTCGCCAGAATATATCCCGGCACTTAGCTATCATGCTAGGGGGGACCGCAAGCTGACGATTAATTTAAAAGGCTCCATGCTCAAAATAACTGTTGACGGTAAAGCGGTAGGGAAGACCTTTACTTTGGCCCAGAGTAAACCAGGCGCGGTGTGCCTAGAGGCTGCTTGGGGAGGTTATGGTTGGAGCCAGATCAATTTGGCTGATGATGTTTACGATGGCGTTTTCCAAAAACTTTTGATAAAGGAAAACAACGAACAAGCCAAAGTGATTTATGATGATAGTTTGCGTGGTTGGGAGGCTGTTCAATTTAAGGCTAATAAATTATTTATGGCGGTGGTTGAATGGTTTATCACGCATCTTTAAAACATAATTTAGCACGACTTTTAGTGCTTCTGACCTTGTCTTTGTCTATGGCTGGCTGTTGTTACAGCCAGCCATTAAATGATGAGCAGGCGCGTGACTTGCCTACTATTTCTTCGGCTTGGTTAGCTTATTGGGATACTAAATCAGGTAATCAAGAATTGCGTCAGGTTAAATCTAAGCTAACACAGGTAGTCTATTTTGCGGCTAGTTTTGATGCTAAAGACAAGCTAGTTATTCCTCCTGAAATACTATCTTCTTATAAAACAAATAAGAAGGTTGAAGGAAGAAAGGATTTTCTTTCTTTTGTTAATGATTGCACCGATGAAAAGGGTAAGGTTAAGCTCAAAGATACCAAGGTTTTACAGCGTGTTTTGGCTGATGAGAATGCTCGCCGCAAGCATATTGAAGCAATTGTGTCTTTGGTACAAAGTAACGGTTTTGCCGGTGTAGAAATAGACTACGAAAACATATGGAAAGATGCAAAAGTAGCGGAACTGTTTATGCAATTCTTGCCTGAATTACAGGCAGAGACATCTAAGGCTAATTTGGGCTTGAGAGTAGTGTTGGAGCCTAGTACGCCGATGCAAAGCAAAACATTTGTGCAAGGACCGGAATATGTGGTTATGGCCTACAACCTGTTTGGTTTGCATAGTGACGTAGGACCCAAGGCTAATGAGAAGTTTTTGCTAAAGTTATTACAGAGAATGGAAACGCTACCAGAGCCTAAGAGCATGGCCCTAGCTACGGGAGGGTGTGTGTGGAGTAATAAGGACAATCCAATTTTTATTACAGAACAGCAGGCCGTAGCTATGGCGGAGAAGAGCGGCGCTGCGGTATCGGTAGATACTGCCAGTCGTTGTAAACATTTTCGCTATAGAGTAGACCTCAATGTACGCGAAGTTTGGTATGCCGATGCTGAAACCATAGAATATTGGACGCTTGTCTGCAAGCGCAGCAAGGTAAATAGAATTTCAATTTGGCGGCTGGGCGGTAATGTCGCTATCAAAGAAATTATCTAAAATGAAGCTGTGGTTCATACTTTTGGTGTGAGTCACAGCTTTTATAGTATGAAGCATATTATTGAAGGAAAAGGATACCAAATATGGTGGAGCTCAGGCGTATAAGCACAAAATAAAAACCTGGATGAAACACACGGTTACGTGGAAATAAAGAAGGGCATAGTCGTGCGGTTTAAACGTGAAAAAAACTCTAAAAAATCCTTGACAGTGGATGTTCATAATGTTACAATGTTTAAGCATTGCGGGCGAAGTATGCCTAATTTTGGAGGGTGAAGATGACAGTAAAAGTGCTGAAAAGTGGCGCCAAAACAGTGGTTGGCGTGAAACAAACATTACGAGTCATTAACAACGAGCAAGCAAAAAAAGTTTTTGTAGCCGTTGATGCTGATGAGCATGTTACCGCTCCAATTATCGCAGCTTGTATAAGTCGGAAAGTTGCATGGGAGGAAGTTTCTTCTATGCAAGAACTTGGTCAAGCTTGTGGTATTCATGTCAAAGCAGCTACCGCTGCGGTGCTCAAAGATTGATAGGATCCCCTACAATCTGTAGAGGGTTTTTATAATCATTAAATCTAATTATTTGGGAAGGAGGTGCCGATATGCCTACAATTAACCAATTGGTTCGTAAAGGTAGAGAGGTACTTACACAAAAATCCACTGCTCCAGCGTTGAAAAATTCTCCGCAAAAGCGTGGCGTTTGCACAAGGGTTTATACAACAACCCCTAAGAAACCTAACTCTGCATTACGTAAAGTTGCCCGTGTACGTTTGACTAACGGAATTGAAGTTACTGCTTACATTCCGGGAATTGGCCACAATCTGCAAGAACATAGTGTTGTTCTTATCAGAGGTGGCAGGGTAAAAGATCTCCCCGGTGTTCGTTATCATATCATTCGTGGTGCTCTTGATACCGCTGGCGTTGCTAACCGTAACCAAAGCCGTTCTAAATACGGTGCAAAACGTGCTAAAGCCGGTAAATAATTGACACTAAGAAAGATATTATGACAACAAAGGAGGAATACAGATGCCAAGAAAAGGTCCTGTAACTAAAAGAGACGTATTGCCGGATCCGGTGTACGGTTCAAAATTATTAACTAGATTTATTAATAAGATTATGCTTGACGGCAAAAAAGGTGTTGCTGAGCGTATCGTATATGATGCTTTCGATGTTGTTCGTGCTAAGACTGGCAAAGATCCGTTGGAAGTTTTTGATGCAGCAATGCAAAATGTAATGCCTATCTTGGAAGTTCGTGCTCGCCGTGTAGGTGGCGCTAACTACCAAGTTCCTGTTGAAGTAAGAGCAGATCGTAAAACCACCTTAGGTATCCGTTGGCTGGTTAACTACTCTCGCTTACGTGGTGAAAAAACCATGAGCGAGCGCGTAGCAGGCGAACTTATGGATGCTGCCAATAGCACAGGTGCTGCTGTTAAAAAGCGTGAAGATACTCACAAGATGGCTGAAGCCAATAAGGCTTTTGCACATTATCGTTGGTAAGACAGAATACTAGGAGGTAGATATAGTGGGAAGAGAGTTTCCTTTAGAGAAAACAAGAAATATCGGTATTATGGCTCACATTGATGCCGGTAAAACGACCACTACCGAACGTATCCTGTTTTATACCGGCAAAACTCATAAAATAGGTGAGGTTCATGATGGTGGTGCTACCATGGACTGGATGGTGCAAGAGCAAGAAAGAGGTATTACCATTACCTCCGCTGCTACAACCTGTCATTGGGCCGGACATCGTGTCAATATCATTGATACCCCGGGTCACGTTGACTTCACAGTAGAAGTTGAACGTTCCCTGCGTGTGTTGGATGGTTCTGTTGCAGTGTTCTGTGCTAAAGGCGGCGTTGAGCCACAGTCTGAGACAGTTTGGCGCCAAGCTGACAAATATAATGTACCCCGTATGGCGTATGTTAACAAAATGGATATTACAGGCGCTGATTTTTACCATGTAATCCAAATGATGAAAGATCGTCTGAATGCTCATCCCATTCCTATTCAAATTCCTATCGGCTTTGAGGATACTTTCCAAGGCATGATTGATTTGATTAAGATGCAAGCCATTATTTATGGGGATGAACTGGGCAAGGACGAAGAGTTCGTTGAAATCCCAGCAGATCTGCTGGACAAAGCAAAAGAATATCGCGCAGCAATGATTGAAGCCGTTGCTGAAGGCGATGATGAATTAATGATGAAGTATTTGGAAGGCGAAGAAATCAGCAATGAGGAAATCATGGCTGGTATTCGCAGAGAGACCATTGCGTGCAAGATTACTCCTGTTTGCTGTGGTTCTTCCTACAAAAACAAAGGTGTACAACCGCTGCTGGATGCAATTGTAGCTTATATGCCATCCCCCAAAGATGTACCTGCTATTAAGGGTATTAACCCCGATACAGGTGCGGAAGATGAAAGAGCATCTGATGATTCTCTTCCGTTCTCTGCTTTGGCTTTCAAGATTATGGCAGATCCATTCGTTGGCAAATTGGCCTTTTTCCGTGTTTACTCCGGTACTTTGGGTGCAGGTTCTTATGTATATAACTCCACCAAAGGTAAGAGAGAGCGCATTGGTCGTATTTTGCAAATGCATGCTAACCATCGTCAAGAGATTGACACAGTATACAGCGGTGATATTGCTGCAGCTGTAGGTCTAAAAGATACTACTACAGGCGATACCCTTTGTGATGAAAAGCAACCTATTATTCTAGAGTCCATGGTTTTCCCGGATCCGGTTATTTCTGTAGCCGTTGAGCCTAAGACCAAAGCTGACCAAGAAAAAATGGGCATTGCTCTTCAGAAGTTAGCTGAAGAAGATCCTACTTTCCGTGTACATACAGATCCAGAATCTTCCCAAACAATCATTTCCGGTATGGGCGAGTTGCACTTGGATATTATCGTTGACCGTCTACTGCGTGAATTCAAGGTAGGCTGTACAGTTGGTAATCCTCAGGTTGCTTACCGCGAAACCATTCGCAAGCAAGTTAAGAGCGAAGGTAAATTCGTGCGTCAGTCCGGTGGTAAAGGGCAATATGGCCATTGCTGGTTGGAGCTTACTCCTTTGCAACCTGGCGAAGGATTCAAGTTCGAAAACAAGGTTGTTGGTGGTGCTATTCCCAAAGAATACATCGGACCTGTTGAAGCTGGTGTTAAGGAAGCAATGGAAAACGGTGTTTTGGCTGGCTACCCCATGGTAGATATTGGCGTAACGGTTTACGACGGTTCTTATCATGAAGTTGACTCCTCTGAAATGGCTTTTAAGATTGCAGGTTCTATGGGCTTTAAG
>JAQUUF010000078.1 GCA_028693975.1 Acidaminococcaceae bacterium | reverse complement strand
TTGAAGGCGCACAAGGCTGTCCTGAAGATATGCTAAAACAAGCAGGAACCTTTGGCGTTTGCAAGATTAATATTGATACTGACCTGCGTCTAGCTATGACTGCTTCGGTGCGCAAATACTTTGCTGAGCATCCTAGCGATTTTGACCCTCGTCAATACTTAGGACCAGCTAGAGAAGCTATCAAAGCTATGGTAGCTCACAAAATGCGTGATGTCTTAAATTCTAGCGGCAAAATGTAAAACTATAATCACCACAACAAATGGCACCACAGATGTTCGTTCTAACATCTGTGGTGCCATTTTTACGCTCAGAATAGACTCTATTATTCTACTAGTGTCTAGCTATAATTTTTAAAGTTTGGCTCCAAAAACAATCTTGCCCTCCAAAGCCTTATGTACATGACATCCGGCAAAAGCCATTTGAGCATATTTAGCTTTGTCCGAATCGCTCAGTTCTGCATCAATAATAATTTTGTGGGCGAAGGTCAAGGTACCATCTTTCTCTTCCAAATCAACTTGTACTTCAACCTCTTTGTACGCAATATTACGCTTATCCAGAATTGCCCTTGTTGTTACGTTCAGACAGCAAGCAAAAGCTGCTCGCAATAATTCAAAAGGCGATACATATTGGCCGCTTCCTCCATTGGCTGCGGGGACATCCCCTTCAAAGGAATAAGTACCGTTGGAAACCTCCATTAAAAATTTTGCTTCCTTACTTTTTACTGTAATCATTTGACTTGCTCCTCTCTTTTAACAATTACCTGTGTAAACATATTTAAGATGACGACGTGCTATCTCCGCCAAGGCATAGACCTTGCGGACAGAAGTCGCCTCCTTATTAACCATTTTATATCTGGGGAAGAAACGCGAAATATGCAAAGGAATCTCCGGATTAACCGTAGCTATCCATTGACTTAAATGCTCTATCTCTTCCTCACTGTCATTTTCACCTGGAATAATAAGGGTTGTAAGCTCTACATGGCTAGTAGTAGTGGCAGAAACTATAAACTCTTTCACTGTAGACAAGTTACCGCCAATTTTCTTATAAAATTCTGGATTAAAACTCTTAAGGTCAATATTCAGTGCGTCCAAATAAGGTAAAACCTGCTCAGCTGTGTACCTAGTAACACAGCCATTAGTCACGGCGACCGTTTTCTGTCCCTGAGCACGTACTATCTTAGCCGTGTCTATAATATATTCATAGCTTATTAAGGGCTCATTATAAGTAAAAGCCACTCCGATATTACCACGCTCTCTCGTATCTAGGGCCAATTGAGCAAGTTCGAAAGGCGTAACATCTTTAGTAGTAATATCATCAGCCCCTACCTGAGATATCTGAAAATTTTGGCAAAAGGGACAGTGAAAATTACAACCAAAAGAACCAACTGACAAAATCATACTGCCAGGGTGGAAATGAGCCAAAGGTTTTTTCTCAATCGGATCCAGCGCCACAGAAACTAATTTGCCATAATTAAGCGACGTAATCTCGTCACCTTTATTAATTCTTGTACGGCAAACGCCTATCTGCCCTTCTGTTAATCGACAATGGTGAGGACACACTTGACACTCTAACATTCCGGCACCTCATGTCTAATAACCTCAAAGCGTGACAGTTGCACGCCCTCCTCAGTCTCACCAATACCAGCTTTTTGTCTAGCTATAGCAATTTGCTGTTCCACTGAATCAATACCCTCTAAATTAGGTAACAACAACCCAGTCCTGCTACCTTTGGTAACAATAACGCCATAGCGCTTAGTGTCCAATTGACTTGCTGTAGCAATCTTCTCTATTGCTCCCAACACATCAACACTAATACTCAAATCCTTCAATTCCTTCGGCTTAACTTCTAGGAATCTAGGGTCTTGGGTCGCCGCACTGATAGCATTATGAATTATCTCAGCGGCTAGATTGTCTCGCATAGGACCAATGGTACCAATACAGCCGCGCAAAGAACCGTTGCTATGGAGTGATACAAAAGCCCCTGCCTTGGTCTGCAACATCTCTTGCGGTAAATCAGGCGCAACCTTTATTGTTTTTCCCTCTCGCACATAGCTTTCAATAGCATGACGCGCCAAAGTAATATAAGCATCCTCCTGCTGACGTTTCTTATTGACCGCTTGTGCATAGCTGGTCGCATATTGATCCAAGAAATTACGTGAATCCTCCTGTTCTCCTGGATAAAAACTGCAAACACCATAACCTACGCCAAAAGGTCCTTCGTACGAAAGTAGCTTAGCTTGCACTTGTTGTCTATCCCAAGCCCCAGCCATAATAGTAAAGCTACGATGTCCGCACTCAGCAGCTTCGGAGCATAATAACGATGGGAATAGTAACAAATCTAAGAAATTAGCCTTCCCCAGAGCTTGTATAACACGTTCATCATACTTAGCGCCATAAGGACTCAATCCGTAGGGCCCGCTCTTTTTTAATTTGTGTGACAAATCACCGCTAGCAATAATAACCGCTCTACGGCCTAGTTGCTCAATTGCTTTTTTGAGTAACATGCCATAGTGATAATGCATTGGTAATGGCATTCCAGAAAACCCTAACCTTACTAAGCGATAATTTTGATAGGCTTGATTAATAAAATACAAGGGTACCATAATACCATGGTCTAATGTTTTCTCCCGCTCCCCTTCCATTCCTGCAGGTATTTTGGCTTCAGCGGCAACAGCAGCTAATTTTTGGGCCAATTCTTGGTCATAAGTCACCTCAAACTTAACCTGTGGTGCTCCGAATTGACCGAAATTGCCCGTTGCCATCTCTCCTGGATCAATATGAAAATAATCTGAATAAGCAACAGTATGAGGTGAAATAACTACAATAGTCTCCGGCTCCAAGCGCTTAACAGCTTGAGCTACCTCTTTATACGCTGCAATCGTCTTGGAGATGGCGCACTCTTCTCCTCTGCCAATCTCCGGAATAATAATAGGGGGATGCGGAACAGTAAAAGCACCTACAATTGCCATAATATCAAGACCTTTCTTACTTATATTCTAACACAAAAACCACCCAATAGATATTGAGTGGTTAATGAAAGCAAATATTTATTTCTCTGTCGATGTATCCGGCACAGCAGACTTAATATATAGCACTTTTAAAACAACAATTATAAAGATTTTTCTACTTCCTTCATAGCATCCAAAGTATCTTGCAGTAGTTTATCCAAATCCCACCCCAGACGCTCAGCACCTGTTTTAATAATATCACGGCTACAACCAGCAGCAAAGTGTTTGTCTTTGAACTTTTTCTTCAACGACTTTAATTCCATATCTTGTACACTCTTGGAAGGACGCATCAATGCTGCCGCACCGATAAGTCCTGTCAGTTCGTCTACAGCAAATAACACTTTTTCCATTTCAGCAGTTGGCTCCACATCGGAACAAATACCATAGCCATGACTCACTACCGCATGAACAAGTTTGGGGTCCAAGCCTTTGCTTGTCATCAATTCTTGTGCTTTTTTGCAATGCTCTTGGGGCCATTGCTCAAAATCCAAATCATGCAAAAGTCCTACTGTAGCCCAAAAATCTGCCTCTGCTCCGTAGCCTAGCTTATTAGCGAAGTAGCGCATTACTCCCTCTACTGTTCTAGCATGCAATAAATGAAACTCCTCTTTATTGTATGCTGTCAATAAAGCCCACGCTTCGTCTCTAGTTAAGTCTGTCATTACTCATCACTGCTTTCTTCTAATTTTTTAATACCAAAACCAGTAAAACCAAAAATAATAGCAAAAATCATGCTGCAATAACACAAAACAGCCCACGGTAAATATTGAGTTGTCGGTACGCCAAGAGTAGCCGCCATATAGGTACCGGCAACAGACCAAGGAACTAAGGGTACAGCACAAGTACCTGCATCCTCCAAGGTTCTAGACAAATTAACCGGTGCGAGTTTGAATTGCTTATAAAGCTTTTGGAACATTTCGCCAGGAATGAGAATGGCCAAATAAGAGCTTCCGGTAACGATACTCATAAACAGAGTAGAACCAACGGTAGCTGTAATTAAGCCTCCCACAGATTTAATGGATTTAACAATCTTATTCAATATTACTTCAATACAACCAGCCTTGCTAAAGATACCCGCAAAGGAAAAAGCACACAAGACCAGGAGAACAGTACTCATCATTCCCATTAATCCGCCGCGATTTAATAAGGTAAGAATAGCTTTAACTGCCTTAATATTAGCAGCACCAGCAAGCATATTGACATTGAAGCCCTTAACGAAAGCATTTAAAGCTACTTTGAGCGTAAACCCTTGGAATACCATGCCCAAGCCAATTCCTACAAAGGACGCCAAAAGCAACATGGGAATTGTAGGCTTTTTAGTATAGGCACCCCAAAAGACCAAGACAGGAGGAATCAAGAGCCATAAATTAAAATTATACAGTATTTCTAGCTGTTGCAAAATCATATTTACTGTACTAGCATCATTCAAAGTACCAACTTCTAAACGGGAACCAACTATATAGTACACAATCAGCGCAACAATAGTGGACGCACCCGTAGTATATAGCATATGCCTAATATGGCCATACAAATCACTGCCTGCGGCAATAGGTGCCAGAATTGTAGTATCAGAAAAAGGAGACAATTTATCTCCAAAAACTGCTCCACTTAATACAGCACCAGCTGCTATCGGTAGTGGTACACCTAAGGCGATAGCAATACCCATAATAGCAACACCGGCAGTACCTGCGCTACCGAACGACGTCCCTGTAAAAGTTGAAATAACAGCACAAACAAGAAAAGCCGTTACAAACAAATACTGTGGGTCAATTAGTTTAATACCATAATAAATGAGCATCGGTATAGTCCCCGATACCATCCAGCTCGCTATCATTGCACCTACACAAACCATTACCAACAAAGAAGGCAAAGACGAATGCATTTTGTCTGCTATGCCTTGTAGCATTTCTTTCCAAGTATATCCAACTCTTTTGGCAATGATAGAAGCAATACCTGCTGCAAGAATTAGCAAAACTTGTATGGGTAAACCATATTTGCCATAACCAATGCCTAATAATAACACCATACCCAATAACGGCGTCAACGCTTCCCCAAAAGTTGGCTTTCTTATCATCATAATCACACCCCAATTATTTTTTTCTTGTTATAGTCATTGCGCAAGGTTGCCCTTTCCCATCAGCAACAGTCGTTGGAAACTCAATTGTAACATTGGGAAACGGCTCACAGATAGCATAATCACAATGCCCTAACATATCACGGCAAAACATTTTTATAGTCTCAGCTGAACAGCCCAGCTCTTGCAAAGCTTCTGCATGAGGACAACAATGGAATAGTTTAACAGCTTTATCATCTTCTAGTACTGTTATTTCCTGCTCGAAGGTCAAAATGCCACCTTTGGAGGTTTGACCCAAAAGAGCTTCTTTTGGTCCTATATTCTCCGCGCCATACTTCTTCGCTATTTTTTCCCCTTGATAGCGCCCAAATTCCATGGAGCCTTCTCTAATAACCTTATTAGCATCAACTTCCGGATAAAGCTCTTTTAATTTTTTCCAAATAAAATAAACTTGCGTAGCACGATCCTTATAGGCCGCCTTGACCGCTTGATGGAATTCCTCCTTGCTAGCTGGTTCCTCCACCTGCATATCTTGCAAAAACTGGGTAATTTCTTCTTTACTCATTGTTCTTCCCCTTTCGCTTACATTAAATTTGATAATCTAACCCCTCTGAGCGTTGCCAAATAATTCTTTCTACTCTTCGCGTTGCATATAGTCTGCTACTTGTTGAGCTAGGATTTGCCAATTACCACAATAATTGGCTCCGCCTTGAGCAAATTCCGGTTTACCGCCGCCTTTGCCATTAAATAACTCATTAGCCTTAGCAATGTACTTGCGGCAATCACCCGCTGCTCCTAGGGTAACAGCAAACTGATAATTAATTCTAGCACCACTATGGGCAAAAATAGCCACTAGTAAATCATTCTCTTCACTTAGTTGTTGCATCAACAGCTTCGCACCCACGGAATCAGTTTCTTCCGTCACACAAACGACCTTATAACCCTTGCTTGTCATAGGAGCTTGAGCTAAAAACTCCTGTAACTTCAGCTCATATACTTCAGCGGTTTTTTCTTTGAGTCTACTGCTTAAGTTGCTAACCTCGTTTTTAAGATTATTAATAGCTTCAGGTACAGCCTCTACCTTCACTGATAGAATATGTCCTGCTTCATTGGCTGCTTTATA
>JAQUUF010000077.1 GCA_028693975.1 Acidaminococcaceae bacterium | reverse complement strand
CATCATAATGCGTTGCTCAACTTGGGCCACTATTTTCTTGGTGAATTTAACAGTGTCAGGGTTAACAGACAAGCTATCAATCCCGTTGCGAACCAAGAACTCAGCAAATTCCGGATATACACTGGGAGCTTGTCCACAGATAGAAACTGTCTTGCCTTCAGCATGAGCTACCTCAATCAAATGTTTCACAGCACGGCGCACAGCCAAATTACGCTCGTCAAACAAATGGGAAACGGTATCATTGTCGCGGTCGCAACCCAATACCAACATCGTCAAATCATTGGAACCGATGGAGTAACCATCAACAAATTTATTGAATTGGTCAGCCAAGATAATATTAGCAGGGATTTCGGCCATCAACCAAACTTTGAAATCCGGTCCGCGATGCAAGCCCTCTGCTGCCATCAAATTAGTAACCTTTTCACACTCTGCTACTGTTCTGCAGAAAGGAATCATGACGTTCAAATTCTTCAAGCCGAACTCTTCACGGACTTTGCGTACCGCTTTAATCTCTAGCTTGAAAGCTTCAATATATTTGGGGTCGTAGTAACGAGAAGCACCGCGCCAGCCAAGCAAAGCACTAGGCTCATAGGGTTCGAACTCATCGCCGCCCTTGAGGTCTCTGTATTCGCTGGACTTAAAGTCGCTGAAACGCAGTGTCACAGGTCTGGGAGCCATGGCTTGGCAAACTTGGCGGAATCCTTCAGCCAATTGATCCACTACCTTCTCAGGGTGACCACTCTTAATTAAGTACAAAGGATGTTCATGGATGTAAGTAGTCCAAATGAACTCTTCACGCATCAAGCCAATACCGTCACAGGGCAAGGAAGAATATTTGGCAGCCAACTCAGGGTCGCCCAAATTCATATAAATCTTGGTCCCTGTTACAGGGAAAGTTTCTGCAGCAACTACGGTAGCGGCAGCTGCATTCTCTTTCTTCTCACCAGTATCCAAAATGCCTTCATACACCACGCCATTAGTAGCGTCAACAGTAATATCCATACCATCTTGAATCGTAATGGTAGAAGCGCTGCCGCGGCTCTTGGTACCAACTATACAAGGAATACCTAACTCACGGCTAACAATAGAAGCATGGCAAGTCATACCGCCGCTATCAGTAACAATAGCTTTAGCTTTCTTCATAGCCGGCACCCAGTCAGGAGCGGTCATTTCGGTAACAAGAATTTCACCTTGTTTGAACTCGTCAATATGAGCAGGGTCCAAGATGACATGAGCCTTACCTGCTACCAACCCAGGGCTAGCAGGCAAACCTTTAACTACAACCTTGCGGTCAGTCGTTACAGTAGCAGTAGCTGCTGGTTTTGCATTGCCTTCTTTGTTGCGGCGAGACCAGACAGTCTCAGGACGAGCTTGCAAAATCCAAATCTTGCCATCTCTCTCGTCCACGCCCCACTCCATATCCATATAGCAGCCATAATGCTTTTCAATCTTCTTAGCATAGCCGGCCAATTCTAGAATCTGCTCATCAGTAAGAGTTTGTTTCTTGCGGTCTGCTTCCGGTACCGGTGCTTCTTCGCAATCTCCACCCTTCTTGCGAACATACATAACATCTTGCTCATTGACAGTCTTGTCAATAATCTTCATATCATCCTTGGATACAATGTAGTTATCAGGAGTAACCACGCCTTGCACTACATATTCACCTAAGCCATATGCACCTTCGATAACGATATTCTTGTCATCACCGGTAGCCACATTAACGGTAAACATAACACCGGCAGCTTTGGAGAACACCATCATTTGAATGACAGCACTCAAAGCAACCTCTATATGGTCAAAACCTTGTTTTTGGCGATAATAAACAGCACGGTCAGTAAAGCAAGAAGCATAACACTCCTTAACCTTTTCCACAATACTCTTAGCACCTTGGATATTAAGATAGGTGTCTTGTTGACCGGCAAAACTAGCATCAGGAAGATCTTCTGCCGTAGCACTGGAACGAACAGCTACGTAAGGCTCCTTTTCGCCTACTTTTTTGGCCAACTCTTTGTAAGCATCGGCGATAGCCTTTTGCAAATCTTGAGGCATCTTCTCCGCCATGATAGCTTGGCGCAATCTAGCACAAACATCACGCAATACAGCACCGTTTTCTACATCGGTCAAGTCTGCTAAAATCGCACGCATCTTGCCTTCCAAACCACTTTCTTTAATGAAATAGCGATAAGCATAGGCAGTAGTAGCAAAACCATAGGGTACGGGCACATCAGTTTTGGCAGTCATCTCTCCCAAGGATGAGGACTTGCCACCGACAATTGCTACATCGCCTCTTTCCAATTCCTCAAACCACAATAGAAATTGCTCTTCTTTTTTCTTCATACTCGTTAGCTCCTTTATGTGTACTGTTTATTACGTTATTGTTCAATATAGTATACACTATATCATATTTAGGCTTGCTATTCAAGCAGAAAATAAAAATATTATTCAATCCACACTACATCACAATTTTGCTCAAATCTCCTACTGTATTAGCCAATTCTCGTACCTGCGCTAGGAGAGCTAGGCGATTGTCTTTGATATTCTCATCCTTATCCATAACCATGACGCCATCAAAGAAAGCATTAACCGGTGCAGCTAAAGTATTAAGCAAATCCATATACTCCTGGTAACGACTATCCTTCAGTAAAGCAATGGCCTGTTTGTCCACAGTAGTAACTGCCTTATACAAATCTTGCTCCACCTGCTCTTTGAGGAGCGTAGCATTGATAACCGGTGAGAGCACTTCAGCTTTTTTGCTGATATTGTCTACTCTGGTAAAAGCTTGGATACTCTCTTGCGCCTCTGCTGTAACCACATACTCCGCCAACACTTGAGCCTTGGCAAAAATATCAGCCACATCTAGCTGGAGTTCTTCGCCTGCCGTTGTGCTGCTAGACAAAACTGCGTCTACCACATCATAACGAATGCCTTGGTCAGTAAGCATATTTTTAATTCTCTGCTTGAAGAATTCTACAATCTGTGCAACTAATCCTGCTATTTTCTTCTCATCCACAGCTAGTAACTGCAAAGCTGCTTCAAAAATTTGGTTGAAATAAAGACCAGTATAACCGGCATTAACCAAAATATTAATACAGCCCAAAGCCTGACGGCGCATACCAAACGGGTCTTGGGAACCAGTTGGCGCCATACCACGGCTAAAAGTTGCGGCGATATTATCTACCTTGTCTGCTAGACTGAGAATGCACCCCATAGCACTATGAGGCAAAACATCACCGGCAAAACGCGGTAAATAATGCTCATAAATAGCAAGAGCAACATCTTCTCTCTCTCCGTCTAACAATGCATATTCGCGCCCCATAACTCCTTGCAGCTCGGTAAACTCTGTTACCATACCGGTAACCAAATCAGCCTTGGATAACTGAGCAGCACGAATGAGCTCCTCATCTTCTACATTGAGCGCTACTTCCTTTTTAAGAGTTAGAGCTAAATTCACCAGACGATTGGTTTTGTCGAATACATTGCCCAACCCTTCTTGGAAAGAAACTTTCTTTAATTTTTCTCTCTTGTCTGCCAGAGAAGTCTTGCGGTCTTCGTCAAAGAAGAACTCGGCATCGCTTAGGCGTGCTCTCAGTACTCTTTCGTTGCCGTGAGCCACAGTAGCCAAATGCTCCTTGCCACCATTACGGACAGTAATGAATTTGGCCAAAAGCTTGCCGTCAGCATCCATAACCGGGAAATACCTTTGGTGCTCACGCATAGGAGTAATCACAGCTTCCTTAGGTAAAGATAAATACTTCTCTTCAAAATGCCCACACAAAGCCGTAGGATACTCTACCAGATAAGTAACCTCCTCCAACAAATCAGGAATTACCTCTGCCACACCGCCTTCGCTGCGAGCCAGTTCAGTCACCTGCTGGAGAATCATAGCCTTACGTTTGTCTTGCTCTACGACTACATAATTATCTGCCAAGGTTTGTACATAATCAGCAGCATTCTTAAGCTCTACTTCACCTGTGCTCAAGAAACGATGTCCGCGAGTTTTGTTGCCGGAATGAACATCGGTAATCTCTACCGGGATAACCTCACTCCCCAAAAGTGCTACCAACCAACGAATGGGACGCACAAAGCGAAAATCATAATCAGCCCAGCGCATATTCTTGGGGAAGGGCAGAGCATGAATAATATCAGTCAACATAGCCGGTAACAAGCCACTTACAGGCTGACCAGCCAAATGCTTGACTGCATAAATATAGCCATCTCTTTGCTCTAGGTCTTCTACCGCCACACCTTGACCTCGAGCAAAACCTTGCGCCGCCTTCGATGGTGCACCATCAGCGCCAAAGGCAATCTTAATTGCCGGCCCCTTGCTCTCCACTGTGCTGTCTGCTTGGGTAGCAGCGACTCCATCGGCGACAAACGCCAAACGTCGTGGCGTACCATAGACAGTAACTTGAGTGAAGGGAATGCGCAATTCTTTCATCTTACTTTCTGCTAGGAGCTGTAAATTCTCCAAGGCAGCATGCATAAAATTGGCAGGGATTTCTTCGGTGCCTATTTCAAAAAGTAATTTTTCCATCTTATTTTGCTCCTTTCTTCAGCAGAGGATAGCCTAATTCTTCTCTTTGCTGTACATAAGCTGCGGCGCAAAGACGTGCCATAGCACGCACTCTGCCAATGAAGGCTGTACGCTCGCTGACACTGATAGCTCCCCGTGAATCCAAAAGGTTAAAAGTATGAGAACACTTCAACACATAATCATAGGCTGGTCTGATATTACCCGTAGCAATAATTCTTTTGGCTTCTGCTTCATATTTATCAAATAAGTCAAAAAGCAAAGCGGTATCCGCCAACTCAAAATTATAAACAGATTGTTCTACTTCATTAGTATGGAAAATATCGCCATAGGTCACGTCATTAACCCATTCGATATCATATACGTTCTCTACGCCTTGAATATACATAGCCAAACGCTCTAGTCCATAGGTAATTTCAACTGATACCGGTTTCACATCAATACTGCCCACTTGCTGGAAATAAGTGAACTGAGTAATTTCCATTCCATCTAGCCATACTTCCCAGCCCAGACCCCATGCACCCAAGGTCGGTGATTCCCAGTTATCTTCAACGAAGCGGATATCGTGTTCTTCTTGATGAATACCCAAGGCTGCCAAGCTTTGCAAATACAGATCCTGAATATTATCTGGAGACGGTTTAACAATAACCTGGAATTGGTGATGTTGGAATAACCGATTAGGGTTATCACCATAGCGCCCATCTGCCGGACGACGCGAAGGCTCTACATAAGCCACACGCCAAGGTTCAGGTCCCAAAACGCGTAAAAAAGTTGAGGGGTTCATCGTCCCTGCACCTTTTTCAATGTCATAGGGCTCAGCAATAATACAATTCTGCTTAGCCCAAAAATCTTGTAATGTCAAAATAATAGTTTGAAAATTCATTACCTTTCCTCCTCTTCTCTTGGTCGGAAATAAAAAAAGCAGTAATCTCCGACTCTGTAACAAAAAAATTGTTACAGGGACGGAAGTTACTGCTTCCGCGGTTCCACCCTGTTTGTTGGCCATGCCAACCACTCTTGCCTTAAGAGAAGCTCCCGGGTGCCAAACCGTTCATTACTTCACCCCAAAATATAACAAAATACCAGGCATTTGTCAAATTATTTTAGAGTCCAAAATAATCAAAAACATCTTGGACTAGACTTTGAGTTTTTTCTGGAGTAAAGCCCGCTTTCTCACCCATATGCACAATTCCTGTAAGCTGCTGCTTCAAATAGACTTGGAAGTGCGCTACATCCATCTCCATATTTTCTTGCTCTTGAGCGCCTTGAGCACATTCCAGCACTGTTAAAAGCTTCAAAGTACCATGTTCCTTCTCAGCCAAAAAGAATAAAAAAGGAAATTCCGCATTAAGTTTATGGACAAAAGCTCGGATATCGTCTTGCTTCCAGATATCGGCTTCTTGATACTCCGGGAAAAATAGATAAAGTTTGCCACAGAACTTGGCCGCAAGTTGGGGATGCTCCCCCACATAGCTTAGCAGAGCAAAATAGCGTGCACTGCCCTCTCCCTCTAGTTCCTTTCGGGTCACCCCTAATTTAATGATATCGTTAGCTTGTAAATATTCCAAAATTGCAATAACAAATTGAACACTTTATTAGAAAAAAATATCAGCAAGCATTTGCTTGGTAAATTTGATCAAGATAATTTTCAAATAGTTCCTCTGGCGTTTTATACCCTAATCTTTTTCTTG
>JAQUUF010000076.1 GCA_028693975.1 Acidaminococcaceae bacterium | reverse complement strand
GTGCTCTTTGGTACATAGGCAGAGCAGTAATATCCACTCCATCCACGAGAACCTGACCGCCATCGGGCCGCTCTAATCCCACTATCATATAGAAGGTAGTCGTCTTGCCGGCGCCGTTGGGTCCTAGTAGCCCCACAATTGTGCCTTGTTCTACCGCCAGGCTGACGTCGTTCACCACATGTCTTTCACCATATATTTTTACTAAATTTCTTACTTGTATCTGCACTATCTTGCTCCTTATTAGGCCATAGCCCTAGATGTAATCTCGGTAGTGTCTTTTGTCTTGGCAGCAGGCTGAGGACGAGGAATATAAACTAACTTCACATTACCAAAGCCTTCGGAGACAGACGCACTCTTGCCACTGGCTCCCCGTAGGATTAATCTATTGCCGGCGACGGAATTACCGTCTTGGGTAGCTTTGGCGTTGCCGATAAGCTCTAGAGTACCGTCTTCTTGCTTAGTGTCATAGATAGCTTTGTCGCCGCTGCCGGTGAGCTTACGAGCTTCGCTGTCTATCTTCACATTACCTACAGCATTAGCGATGCCGCTGCTCTCAGTATAGTCGATATGCTCTGCGTCCAAGGTACTGCCATCATCTAATAATAGGCGGGCCCAAGAACCAACTGTCTCCATATAACCGCGGGCTTGGTCGTAGTCTACTTGTCCTGCCTGCAAAGTCTTATCCTGCTTCTTAATAACAGCATTGCCGATAGCGCTTAGTTGCTTACCACCTGCTGCCAGCACCAAGGTATTGCAAGTGGCATGGCCGTCGGGCTGATTCGCCACGACACCGCCTTCTAGGCGACCTGCTTCGGTCTTGGTATTATAGCTGCCATGAGCGGCTTCTATCTTGCTGCCGTCATCGCGGGTAATGGTCACATGCTCTTTGGCTACAGCCTCACCGGTACGGAAGTCGTATTCTAAAACATTACTGGAAATAGTGGACTCCGCAGAAGCTACTCCGGCAAAAGCCACACACAAAACTGTCACTAACATTAGGTTATATACTAGTTTTCTCATTTATCCTTCCACTCCTTTGCGTACCAGCGCTTTGCCTTCTAGCTTAATCTTATTGATTACCGTATCCATGGTGCCTTTGTCAGCTGTTGCCACAGCATCGTCTTTGACAATCTTCACCTTGCCCTCGGCTACGATAAACTTCTTATCATTGAGCCAAGTCAATTTGTCGGCTGTCAAAACGCCGCCAGTGGAAACTTCCCCACGGGGATCCCCTGTCAGCACAATGGTTTTGTTCTTCATATAGACGGCACCGTCAGCGGCTGTAATAGTAATACTGGAGCCATCCTCTTGATAGAAAATTCCTTTAATACCTTTAAGGATGTTAGCGTCTTGACTCTTATCGTAAATAAGCGAATCAATGTCCAGTTTCCAGACTAATTTACCATTTTGTTCTTCTTGCAAATTGGTATTCTTAATCTCATGAGGAGCCACTTGGGGTACAGCCCTAGGTACATTCTTCGTAGAACTGGTCGCAAAAAGCCAAGCCAGTACGCCGGCCAAGAGCACTATACCGATAATAACATATTTTAAAGTTTTATTTTTTGTGAGCATTATCTTCATCCTTCTCTGCCTCAGGAGTGTAGGGTGTATTCCAACGATGCTGGAACCAAATCCAATTGTCCGGATAGGCGCGGATTACTTCTTCGACAGCTTGCGTCATCTTCAGAGTGATATTGTAATCGTCTTGCTTGTTGTCTCCGGTAAATTCGTAGTAGATGGGGTCACGCACCAGTGCTTGGTGACCATAGCCGCCTGGTTTGCGCACAATAAACATGGGTATGACCGGTGCCTTGAACTTGCGGGCAAAGTAGGCTGGTCCTACCGGAGTAGAGGCCATCTTCCCCATGAAGGGAACGAAAATACCGCCATAGCCGCCATCTTGGTCTGCTATAAGACCCAGCATACGGCCCTTTTTCATTGCTCGGGCGCAGCCTAGAATCTCGGTGGTACCACGAGCAAAAATCTCTTGCCCCACGCCGGTACGCAATTCGTTCATAAAATCACTATAGACTCTGTTGGGCTGTGGCTTCTCTACCGCACTCAGCGGGAACCCATAGAGCGCCAGAGACGCTCCCAACCACTCCCAATTGTCCATGTGACAGGCCAGCATAACTACGCCATGGCCTTCTTTGAGAGCATCCCAGAGAACCTCGGGCCTATCAAAGGTAACTAGACCGCGGATATTATCTTTGTTCAAAGCCGGCATGTACATGATCTCAAAGAAAGTTATGCCTAAATTAATAAATAAATTTCTAATATGCTGTTTAGCCTCTGTAGGCGTAAGAGCCAAACATTCCCCAATGGTCTCCTCAGCGCGGATTCTTTGCTTGGCGGCTACGCGCCAGTATATTCTACCCGCGCCTTTGCCGAGGAGCACCACCAACTTATAGGGAAGATGGGACACGACAAAAGCTATTGTTTTGAGTAATCCATAAAGCAACATTACTGTTGGTCTCCTTGTCCAGCTTGCAGATAGGCTGCTACTATTTTATCCCACTTATGCTCAGAACGCAAAATTAATTCTATAACTTCTCGTACGGCGCCGTTACCGCCGCTCTTGGCCGTAACATAATCCACCACGGCCTTGACGTCTTCACTGGCGTTAGCAGGAGCCAATGTCAGTCCTGCAACGGATAACGCGGGTAAATCATTGAGGTCATCTCCCATGAAGGCTACTTCTGTAAGAGGCACGCCAAATTCAGCCGCTACGTCGATAAGTGCCTTGCGCTTGTCCACCACGCCGCTGCACACTTTGGCAATACCTAGCTCAGAGGCACGCTGCAGTACTACACCGCCCACACGACCGGTAATAAATACTATCTTCATTCCATTGCGCGACGCAGCAGAGATGCCTAGCCCATCATGAGCATTAAAACGCTTAAATATCTCGCCTCTATCACCAATATTTAAGCCCCCGTCAGTCATTACCCCATCAATATCTAGGGCCAATAATTTAATTTGTTGGGCCTTTAAGTCCACTAGCTCATCCATTAATTACACCACACCTTGATGTACCAAGTCAGTCATATGGAGCAGGCCGATGGCATGTTTATTTTTGTCTATAACCGGTAAAACAGTAATTGGTTTGGGCTTGTGGCTCTCCATGATATGCAAAGCCTCTGCCGCCAATCTATCTTTGGTAATCGTAATAGGGTTCGTCGTCATAATCTCCGTCACCGGCTTGGCTAAGAAATCAAAGCCATGACTCAAAGCTCGGCGTACATCCCCATCAGTCAAAATACCTAACATCTTCTTATCTTGGTCCACCACCGCTACTGCGCCCAGTCCTTTGTCCGTAATAACAAAGAGGGCATCTTTGACAGTGATATCCGCAGTAACCAACGGATTTTCTTGGCCTTTGTGCATAATATCATTGACCGTCAAGAGCAATTTGCGCCCCAGACTGCCACCGGGATGGAAAATTGCGAATTGGTCTGCCGTGAACTTGCGGGCAGACAAAAGAGCTATAGCCAAAGCATCACCATAAGCTAAGGCCGCCGTAGTACTGGAGGTCGGTGCCAAGCCCAGAGGACAAGCTTCTTGGCTAACGGCTACGTCTAGCACAATATCGGCATTCTTGGCCAAAGTTGAGGTAGCATTACCCACCATAGCAATAATCTTGGCTCCAATACGACGCAAAGAGGGCAGAATATGTAATACTTCTGCAGTTTCACCACTATTAGAAAGAGCGATAACTACATCGCCCTCTGTAACCATACCCAAATCACCGTGAATACCTTCGGCCGGGTGCAGATAAAAGGAGGGGGTCCCTGTACTAGCCAAAGTCGCAGCCATCTTACGGCCTATAATACCACTTTTGCCCATACCGGTAATAACCGTGCGACCACTGCAGCCCAAAATCATTTGCACTGCTGCCGCAAAATGTTCATCCACTCTAGGGATTAGTTCCTCGATAGCATCGGCTTCCATTTGTAAAACCTTGCGAGCTTGCTCTAACTCTGACATCATCATTCCACCTTATTTCCTGCTAATTTTGTCAATCGCTATCGCGTCTTGTAAAATACCTTCTAATTGGTCTAAGCGTACCATATTGGGTCCATCAGACAGTGCTTCGGCCGGATTATCATGTACCTCGAGGAAGAGGGCATCTACACCACTGCCACAAGCAGCGCGTACCATATTGGGTACGAACTTGCTCTGACCACCGCTAGTTGTGCCCTGGCCACCGGGAATCTGTACACTGTGCGTAGCATCCATTACTACCGGATAGCCCAGCTCGCGCATAATGGGCAGAGAGCGCATATCTGTCACCAAAGCATTGTAGCCAAAAGAGGCTCCACGCTCAGTTAACATAATATTATGGTTGCCTGTTTCTTCAATCTTGGCAATAACATTGCCCATATCCCAAGGTGCTAAGAACTGACCTTTTTTCACATTTACTACTTTGCCTGTCACAGCCGCGGCATGCACCAAATCTGTTTGACGGCACAGAAAAGCCGGTATTTGCAGAATATCCAATACTTCTGCAGCTGGTTCTGCTTGCTGCGGTTCATGAATATCACTCACCACCGGGACCTGCAAATCTTTCTTGATTTGCGCCAAGATAGCTAAGCCCTCTTTGAGCCCTGGTCCACGGAAAGATTGATAGGAAGAACGGTTAGCTTTATCAAATGATGCCTTAAAAACATAGGGCATATGTAGTTTCTCACAAATAGCCTTAATACCTTGGCCTATTTTCAAACTGCGCTCGTAGCCTTCTAGGACACAAGGTCCTGCCAACAAAAGTAAGGGATGAGCGGTACCCACTTCGTAGGAGCCAACTTTCACTATATGCATAAAATCCTCCTTATTTCTTCTTCATCTTGGCAAACAAAGCGTTTGCCGCATCCAAATCTGCTTGCGTATCAATGCCGATACCTTGGAAAGAACTGGTCAAAACCTTAATCTTAAACCCATTCTCCAATGCTCTTAGCTGCTCCAAACCCTCGGCCAGCTCACAGGGAGTCGGTGCCAAAGCTGCATATTGCAGCAAGAAGTCCCGACGATAAGCATAGATTCCTACATGCTTGTACACTTGGTAGCCTTCCGGTTGCTTGCGGGGATAAGGCAGTAAGCTGCGGCTAAAATACATAGCGTAGCCACGCATATCAGTTACCACTTTGACTGCATTAGGATTAGCGTAATCCTCTTGTCCCATCGGCGTACGCAAGGTAGCCATATCTAGCTCCGGATTATCCACAAAAGCTTGCGCCAGAGCATCAATAACCTCGGGAGGAATCATGGGCTCATCGCCCTGTACATTCACAATAACATCTACATCAGAATAGCTTAAGGCCACTTCGGCCAATCTATCAGTGCCACTGGGATGGTCGGGGGAAGTCATCATAGCACGGCCACCGAAGCCTTGCACTACCTCCGCCACCTGGTCGCTATCCGTTGCCACTATTACTTCGGCAGGCAGCTTAGCCATAGAGGCTCGCTCATATACATGTTGTATCATCGGTTTGCCGGCAATTAATGCTAGTGGCTTACCCGGTAGCCGAGTAGAAGCAAATCTAGCCGGAATTACACACAATACTTTCATTTTATTTCTTAATCTCCTTTTTGATAACAGTCTTCAAAATACTTTCTACTTCTTGGGGAGAAGACTGAATCTGGATTTCCATATTCAAAATATACAGGGGAACAGCACGCACCGAATAAATAAACTCTGTAGGAATTTTCACGGCATCCTTAGTCGTGGTAATCAGGGCTTTGACCTTCTTGTTGGCTGCTAATTCCATAATGTATTGCATTTCGACCATACCATAGTCGTGATGGTCAGGGTAACGAATAGCTTCTTCAATATTCAGGCCCACATCAGTCAAAGTCTGCTCAAAAGAAGACGGATTGCCAATAGCGGAGAAAACCATGACAGATTGTCCTTGCAAATCAGCCAAAGCAATGCTCTGAGCTTGGATGCCTTTGTACCAATCAGCTATTTCTACATAGTTACAGGGTCTGTGCACGCTCTTGATAATCGGTGCCTTAGGATTGTATTTGTGCAGGGTATCGCACAATGTATCTTGGGAAATAGGTGAGCTTTGGTCACATTTGGTCAAGAGGAAAAGCCCTGCCCTGCTCAAGTTCTGCAAGGGCTCACGCAGAGTGCCGCGCGGCAGCAAGCTGCCATTGCCAAACATATTTAAGGTATCAACCAAAACCACATCCAAATCACGATAGAGCTGCCAATGCTGGTAACCATCGTCCATGATAATAACTTCGGCGCCCAAATGC
>JAQUUF010000075.1 GCA_028693975.1 Acidaminococcaceae bacterium | reverse complement strand
CCCAGCTCCTGCAACAACTGCCTAGACACACGGATCAGCTTATTAATTGTTTCAACCATATGCACCGGTATACGGATAGTTCTGGCTTGGTCGGCAATAGCACGAGTAATGGCCTGTCTAATCCACCAGGTAGCATAGGTACTGAACTTAAAACCTTTGTTGTAATCGAACTTCTCTACTGCCTTGATTAAGCCCAAATTACCTTCTTGAATAAGGTCTAAGAAAAGCATCCCTCGGCCCACATAACGCTTAGCAATACTAACTACCAAACGCAAGTTAGCTTCAGAAAGACATTTCTTGGCTTCTTCACCGCAGCTCTTAGAGCCTCGAACCAACAAATCAAATCTATGACTTAACATAGTTGCATGTTTCTTCACTGTTGGAGAAGGCTTACTCTTAGCAAACTTCTCATGAAGAAGAGTGAACAACTCGTTAATTTCTAATAATTTATTCGGCTCAAAGGAGAGTGCTTGCCTGGGCGGCACAACTTTTTTCTTAGGTGTCACCACTTTGTAGCCATTATCATTCAGTAAACGTTGCAATCTCTTTTGTTCGTCTTTGGTAAACTCTTTGGATAACTCTTGGTAATCTTCAAAAGCCAATGCCACAGCTTTATCTTTGACCGTTGCCTCAATCTTGGCGTAAACCTTATTCACTTCACGCTCAGATAACCATTGTTCTTCATTGTCTAGAGAACTTTCTAAGACTTCCAAGATCTTTGGTACCTGCCAACGGCGATTAACCTCCGGAGCAGTAACCTCTTCAGGCAATTTCTCCTCTAGAATGTACAGGGCTTGATTGCCTCTATCCATCCTCTTGGCTAATTTGATTTCATCATCACCGGTCAACAGTGGTACGCGGCCAATCTCTTTCAAATACATACGTACCGGGTCATCAATATTAGTTCCTTCGGGAGCACTGATGTCGGCTAGCTCGCTCTCGTCGATAGCAAAAGCATCATCTTCGACAGTAGGCGGCATATCCTCGTCATCGCCATCATCCACTACCTCTACGTTCTGCTCAGCCATACGAGCATACATAGTATCCATATCTTCTACAGTCATACCTTCCACTGCCTGTAAATGATTTTGGATTTCTTTATAGGTGAGAATGCCTCCATTATTCTTACCCAAAACAATCAATTCATTGACATATTCCTCAATGGATTTCTCGAATTTCTTTTTGTTAACAACTACCTTCTTATCCTTTTTGGCAGAAGATTTAGTCGCTCTTTTTGTCTTGGCAACTTTCGGCTTAGGGGAAGGGAGCACAGCACCAGTGTCTTTCTCAGTAGCGACACTCTTAGTCGCTGTTTTTTTGGTTGTAGTTTGTGTAGTCGCGGCCTTAGTACTATCTTTCTTTGCCGCTGCTTTTGTTACTGGCTGAGCCTTGGCTTGGGCAGTAACCGCAGTTTCATCAGCTTCTACAATTTTTGCTTTAGTCATGGCTTTCCCTCCTTTCCCTATATCGTTCAGATACTTCTATCATCTTATTCTTAATTCGCCTACAATCTTCTAATTCCTGCTTAAATTTTGGATTTCCTTCTTTTTCATACTCTGCAGCCTTAGTGCTATGCTGTCGGTATTCTTCTTCCAAAGCAATATTATGCAAAGTATAAAAACAATCAAACACAACTGTTTCCATGTTCTGTGCAGGTAAATCCAGCAGCAAGATTACTGTATATTCTGCTAAAGCAGTAGGTGATAATTTCCCATAAATGTCTTCGACCTTAAAGGAAACGCCCTCTTTCGCCTTAGCTTGCAGAGCCATCAAAATTTCTAATCGTATTGTCCCTAA
The DNA here is from genome assembly GCA_028693975.1 of Acidaminococcaceae bacterium. Taxonomy (GTDB): domain Bacteria; phylum Bacillota; class Negativicutes; order Acidaminococcales; family Acidaminococcaceae; genus JAQUUF01. Next base: position 4,528 of record JAQUUF010000075.1, on the reverse strand, counting down.
TTTAATAGTATCAAGTTGCGTAGCAAATTTGCGCAGCAACGTCGGGGTATCAATAGACAAAGCATGTAACAGATGCCTTTCTGCCAACTCTTTGACAGATAATCTAGCAGGATTAGCACCCAACGTCGGCAAAGGAACCTCTGCCTCCGGCTTGCTTCCACGTTGTGCCTTGCGTAATTCTTCTTGCAAAAGCCCTTCATCAATAGTTAATCTATGGGCTAGCTCCTTAAGTCGCTGGGCAACTTCAATATTACTAGTACATAAAAGAAGCAATGGTATTATATTCGACACAGCTTTTACTTTTCCTTCTAAGCTGTCAATATTATTTTCATTTAATATCTGTTCTATTTGAAAATCCAAACCGGAAGGAGCATTTTCTACTAGTTGTAAATAAGCCTCAGCTCCTTGCCCGCGAATAAATTCATCTGGGTCCTTACCTACATTCACCACCACCACCTTACAGGGCAGCTGAATGTGGCGAGCAATCTCTACAGCTCTCATATCAGCCTTGAGACCTGCCTCATCATGGTCAAACGAAAATACCGCTTCAACGTCTAGCTTTCTTAGCATATGGGCATGTTGCTCCGAAAAAGCTGTACCCATAGAAGCTACAGCCCAATCAATACCTGCCGCATGTAAGCTTATTGCATCCATTGGCCCTTCCACCAAAATAACCTGCTTCTTGGCTCTAATGGCTTTTAGAGCTACATCCAAGCCAAACAAAACATTTCGTTTGGAGAACCACTGAGTCTCCGCAGTGTTTTTGTATTTGGCTAGGTCACGCGGTCTACTATCATCGAATTTGCGGCCTTGAAAAGCTACTACTTGTCCTCGCGGATTCTTGATGGGAATCATAATCCTAGCTTGAAAGAAGTCGTAGATACTCTGGTTGCGACTACTCAGCATGACCAGTCCTGCCTTGAGCAGGGTATCCTGCGTCACGCCTCTTTGTTCCAGAGCAGAATGCAAACGTCTCATATCCGGTGGTGCCAGTCCTAGGGAAAACTTAGCTCTAATCTCTGCGGTAATACCACGATTAAGTAAGTAGTCTTGTGCAGTCTTGCCATAAGAAGTATTAACTAAGCAGGATTCAAAAAACTTGAGGGCCAAAGCATTGGCATCATAGATTGCTTTTGTCTCTTGATCCCGAGCTATCTCCTGGGGAGATTTTTCTTTGGTGGGAATAGGAATATTCAGTTTATTAGCCAAAAACTTCAAGGCATCGGGGAAAGAAAGATGCTCTATCTGCATGATAAAGCTAAACACATCTCCACCCACATTACAGCCAAAACAATGAAAGAGTCCCTTGGCTTCGTCCACCGTAAAAGAAGGTGTTTTTTCACCATGGAAAGGACAACAGCCCCAATATCGTCCGCCTCTTTTTTTGAGTGCTACATAGTCAGATACTATCTTCACAATATCTGCTTGCGAGCGTACTTTTTCCTTGAATTCTTCACCGTTAAATTCCTGCATTATTCTCCACCTAAAATTTAATCTACACCATATAGTTTTATAATTCTCTATTTATCCCTTTTTTCCTTTTTTGCTTCTGTTCTCGTCACTCAGATTATCGGCTCATAATAGTTACGGAATAACTTAACTGCACTATCGTCGGTAAGCCCGGAAACATAGTCGATAGCAGCCTGACGCACGCCAAATCGCTCTACCTGAGCTTCTGTCGGCAGCAGCTCACTATGCTCTAAATATAACTCCATCAAAGCCTTCACCACATGCTCGGCCTTGCGCTGCTCTACCATCATAGCAGGGCAACAGTAGACCTGCTCAAACATAAAAGCTCTAAATTCCGTCATTGCCTCTTCATAGTAAGGCGCTAAGATAATCTCGTCCTTACCATATGATTCTTCAACTATATTATTGACTAACACATCCAGAATCTCGCTGGGTTTGGTGCCTAATCGCTTAGCCACTATCGCAGGCAAATTCTTGCCGCTAATCATTCCCACGCTACTACTATCATCAAAATCATGGCAGAGGTACGCTATTCTGTCGCAGCGTCTTAAGACCATACCCTCCAGAGTCTGCGGCAGTTGCTCTCCAGTATGGCATAAGATAGCATCTCTCACTTGTAGCGTAAGATTAAGTCCCCTGCCCTCGCGGCCATAGAGGTCTGCTACTCGTAGGCTTTGCTCGTTGTGCCGGAAATGGCCTACGCAGGCAGCCATAGCACGCTCACCAGCGTGACCAAAGGGAGTATGCCCCATGTCATGACCTAGGGCAGCGGCTTCTACCAAGTCAGTGTTAAGGTCCAAGGCTCCAGCGATAGTACGCGCAATCTGTGCTACTTCCATACTATGAGTAAGCCTGGTGCGATAGTGGTCACTTGACGCTAGATAGACTTGGGTCTTGTGTTTGAGCTTGCGGAAGGCTGTACTATGCAAGATTCTATCTCTATCCCGTTGAAAGGCAGTGCGCACTTGATCCGGCTCTTCCTGTACTATTCTGGGAGCATTCTTACTCTGCGTGGCCCACTGGGCCAAGAGTGTTGCTTCTCTTGCTTCTGTTTTTTCTCTAATTAGCATAATAATCTCCTACTTTTAATGCTATAACAATACTTAGAGGTGAACGATTGGAAATAGGCATCGCCATAGCGATGCCTATTTTTATTTGCTGAGATTATTCTTACGAATATAATCCAAAATCATGCCGGCTGTTTCTTCAATAGCACGGTTAGAAACATCAATAATCGTACAATGCAGACGACGCATAATAGCCTTGGCATACTCCAGTTCTTCAAAAATACGCTGCATATCAGCGTAGTTAGCACCATCGGATAATCCCATAGCCTTCAATCTCTCTGTGCGAATTTCTGTTAACTTATAGGGGTCAATCAAAAGTCCAACAATCTTTTTGGCTGGAATTTTGAATAACTCTTCCGGTGGCTGAATCTCAGGCACCAAGGGAACATTGGCTACCTTAACCTGCTTGTGGGCAAGGTACATACTCAAAGGAGTCTTAGACGTTCTGGAAACGCCAACAATAACAATCTCCGCCTTGAGCAAACCCCAAGGGTTTTTGCCATCATCATATTTGACTGCAAATTCAATAGCCTCGACTCGCTTAAAGTACTCGTGGTCCAAAGAGTGAATCAAGCCAGGTTGGTTCTTAGGAATTAAGCCTGATGTTTTTTCAATTGCCTTGAGCATAGGACCAATGATATCTACTACTTCTACATCGTGTTCCATAGCCTTGTCCGCAATAGTCTGACACAATTCCGGTGATACTATGGTGTAACACACCACAGCATTATGCTCTTTGGCTTCTTTAATAATGTGCTCCACCTGCTGTACATCCTTGACATAAGGTACCCTGATAATATCAAACTTCTCTTGCACAAATTGACTCGTAGTTGCACGAACAACAGATTCTGACGTCTCACCTATAGAGTCAGAAACTGCGTATATAATTGGTAAATCAGCTATGATAATTACCTCCCTTGCCTTCGGCTAAATCCACTAATAACCTAGTAAAATTTGTTTTTGTCACTCTGCCTACCACTTCATAGGCATGTTTATCTTCATCAACTACCTTGACCACCGGCATACAATCAATTTCATTATCAATCAATCTGCGTGCCGCTGCTGCTGCCGAATCTGCTCCGGTAACGGTAATTAATTTGATTAAAGGCGTCATAACCATAACAATAGGCAAAGTGTGCAAATCGTTATTAGCGTTCATGGCCGCCTTCAATAAATCTTTGCGTGACACCACACCTTGGAGCAAACCATCGTCACCTATCACAAAAACAGTTCCTACATCTTCCATAAACATGGTCACAATAGCATCATGGGCACTCTTGTCATACCCAATGGCCACAGGCACTGATTGAATATCTCGCACTTGTATAGCAGAAATTTCCTCCATCAGCATCCCCAGAGTGTTCTTACCTGTATAATAATAACCCACCTTGGGTCTGGCATCCAAAATACCGCTCATTACCAGAATTGCCAAATCACTACGCAAAGCAGCCCTAGTAAGACCAAGTCTTGCCGCGATATGCTCCCCGGTAATGGGCCCATCTTGCCTTACTATTTCCGCAATTTCCTTTTGCCTATTACTTAGAGAAATAGTACTCACATCCTTCCTTACCACCAAATAGTATATACTATTATACACTATTTGGTGGATAAATTGCAAAAAGTATCCGCAATTACCCCAAATTGCGCAAAAACCAGAACACCCATAGTAACCATTCTCCACAATTACTGCGGATACAATAGCTATTGCCTTGACAATAATGTCGGCTTAAGACAAAAATCACCGATGAACAAATCATCGGTGATTTTAAGTACTACGTTAATTTTACCACTTAAGGTCAGTTGTATCAACACGACCTTTGCCGGTCAAGGCATCCATCATAATGCGTTGCTCAACTTGGGCCACCATTTTCTTGGTGAATTTAACAGTGTCAGGGTTAACAGACAAGCTATCAATCCCGTTGCGAACCAAGAACTCAGCAAATTCCGGATATACACTGGGAGCTTGTCCACAGATAGAAACTGTCTTGCCT
>JAQUUF010000074.1 GCA_028693975.1 Acidaminococcaceae bacterium | reverse complement strand
AGGGGAAAGCTGCACGGATAATCTGCACCACCGTGTGCAAAGCCCCCGCATCAGGATAAGGTCCGAAGTAACGCGCACCGTCCTTAGCCAAATGTCGCGTTACATAGACACGTGGAAATTCCTCTTGTATTGTTACTTTGAGATAAGGATAGCTTTTGTCGTCCTTGAGGCTTATGTTGTAGCGAGGACGATACTGCTTAATCAAATTACACTCCAGCACTAGAGCTTCCATCTCATTAGCCGTTACAATGGTTTCCAGACTATCCACCTTGGACACCAATACTCTTACTTTGGGCAATAATTGTGCCGTGGGACGAAAATAACTACGCACCCTATTCTTGAGAATTATCGCCTTGCCTACATAGATTATTTTGCCATGTACATCACGCATGATATACACACCTGGTTTATTAGGTAATACAGCCAGCGTCGCCGCTAGTGATTCATTCATAGCTACTCCTACTTCTGCGCCAAAATTTCTTTGAGATAGTGACCTGTGTAAGACTCCTTAACTTGTGCCACTTCCTCCGGTGTACCTTCCGCTACAATAGTGCCGCCTCTGTCACCGCCCTCAGGTCCTAAGTCCACTAGATAATCGGCGGTTTTGATGACATCCAGATTATGCTCAATAACGATAACCGTATCGCCACCGTCCACCAATCGTTGCAGTACTTCCAATAATTTGTGCACATCGGCGATATGCAAGCCCGTTGTGGGCTCGTCTAAGATATACAAAGTCTTGCCGGTACTGCGCTTGGACAACTCTGTGGCTAACTTCACTCTTTGGGCTTCGCCACCCGAGAGAGTCGTAGCGGCTTGTCCCAAGTGTATATAGCCCAAACCAACATCCTCCAGCACCGCCAGCTTGCGTCTAATTCTTTCTTGGTTCTGAAAAAACTCTACAGCTTCTGTGACTGTCATATCCAGCACCTGGGCGATACTCTTACCTTTGTAATGCACTTCCAGAGTTTCTCTATTATATCTTGCTCCCTTGCACACCTCGCAAGGCACATACACATCAGGCAAGAAATTCATTTCTATTTTGTTGACCCCATCACCATTACAAGCTTCACAGCGTCCACCCTTCACATTGAAGCTAAAACGTCCTGGTTTGTAGCCGCGAATTTTGGCTTCATTAGTGACACTGAACAAAGTGCGGATATAGTCAAACACACCGGTATAAGTCGCTGGATTGGAACGTGGCGTCCTGCCAATAGGGGATTGGTCAATATCAATGACTTTATCAATATTATTAAGCCCCAAAATTTTGTCATACTTACCGGGTCGCAACCTAGCACCGTGCAGTTTGACCGCCAGAGCCTGATAGAGAATATCATTAACTAGGGTACTCTTGCCGCTACCACTGACTCCAGTGACTACGGTAAGTACGCCCAAAGGAAAAGCCACTGTGATATTCTTAAGATTATTGGCAGAAGCTCCCTTGATAGTAAGCCTCTTGCCATTACCTTGGCGCCGCTCTTGCGGTACCGCTATTTTTTTCTTACCACTTAGATACTGCCCCGTAATAGAATTAGGAGAATTTTTGATTACCTCCACCGAGCCTTGAGCCACGACCTCGCCGCCATGCTCTCCAGCCCCTGGCCCAATATCAATAATTTCATCAGCAGCATACATGGTTTCTTCGTCATGCTCCACTACAATCAGGGTATTGCCCAAATCGCGCAAATTCTTTAGCGTCTCTAAGAGCTTGCCATTATCTCTTTGATGCAAGCCAATACTAGGCTCATCTAGGATATACAGCACCCCTACCAGTCCCGAGCCAATCTGGGTCGCCAAACGAATACGCTGAGCTTCGCCGCCGGACAAAGTCCCTGCAGCTCTATCTAAGGTCAGATAATCCAAGCCCACATTATTAAGGAAGTTCAAACGCGCCAAGATTTCCTTTAATACTTGATGCGCTATTAATTCTTGTCGTTTAGTCAAGCTCAACTGCTCAAAAAAGGCTACCGCTTCTCGCACGGTCATAGCTGTCACTTGCTGGATATTCTTATCGCCAACTGTAATAGCCAGTACCTCGGGCTTGAGTCTGGCACCATGGCAAGTAGGACAGGGAGTTGCCGTCATAAAGGTCTCATAGTCCAAGCGTTGTGCTTCACTCATAGATTCACGATGCCGTCGCTCTAGGATAGGAATAATCCCTTCAAAAGCAGCGGTATGCAGCTTAGTCTCTCCCATGAGATTAGTATAGTAGAACGAAATCTGCTCGTTGGGCACACCTTCCAACAATTCTTTTTGGACTTTTTTGGGTACTTCACGCCAGGTATTCTCTAGGCTCAGGCCACGCATAGCCAAAACCGCAGCAAACTGCTTGAGGAAATAAGAGTCGGCGTTAGAACTCACAGCAGCAATTGCACCTTCATTAAAAGGCTTGTTTTTGTCGGGTATAATCAAATCCAAATCAAATTCCATATTCATACCTAGACCGGTACAAGTAGGACAAGCACCATAGGGAGCATTGAAAGAAAAGAGTCGCGGCTCTATCTCTGGCAGGCTAATACCACACTCACTACAAGCAAAATGCTCACTATACACATGGCTGGCACCGTCTACTTCTTTAATCTCCACTATGCCCTCGGACAAATTCAGTGCCGTCTCCAAGGAATCTGTCAGCCTTTGGCTCATACCCTCACGCACGACTAATCTATCTATCACCACAGAAATATAATGCTTTTTCTTCTTGTCTAGGGTAAATTCCTCATCCAACGTATGCATGGCTCCATCCACCCATACCCGTACATAACCGGCCTTGCGAGCATTTTCAAAAATATTCTTATGCTCTCCCTTGCGTCCCCAGATAAGCGGTGCCATAATCATAAACTTAGTACCACTGGGCAAGGCTAGAACACTATCGGCTATCTGCTCCACTGATTGTTTTTCTATGACCTTGCCGCAATTGGGGCAATGAGGTATACCGATACGTGCAAAAAGCAAACGCAAGTAATCATAAATCTCCGTCACCGTGCCTACCGTAGAGCGCGGATTGCGGCTGGTAGTCTTTTGGTCAATAGAAATAGCCGGGCTCAAGCCCTCAATATAATCCACATCGGGCTTATCCATCTGTCCCAAGAACTGGCGTGCATAAGCCGACAAAGACTCTACATAGCGTCTTTGTCCTTCGGCATAGATGGTATCAAAAGCCAAAGAAGACTTACCGCTACCACTGAGCCCCGTAATAACTACTAGCTTGTTACGAGGTATTTCTACCGTTATGTTTTTTAAATTATGCTGTCTAGCACCTTTAATAATTAAATTTTCATCTCTCATTTCAGTTTCTGCCCCAATTCTCCCTTGACAACAATCAATCTATCTCTATATTCTGCGGCTCGCTCAAAATCCAGTTCCTTGGCCGCTGCCTGCATCTTCTGCGTCAGCTCTTTGGCCATTTTGGTTAGGGCCTTATGCGAAGCCTTTTGTACGGTCTTCTTGCCATAGTTAACCGTCAAATCCTCTTCAGCCACCTTAGTCAGCCTAATGAGGTCTCGCACTTGCTTCTCAATGGTCTTAGGGGTAATACCATGCTGCTTATTATAAGCTTCCTGCAAGCTGCGCCGTCTGTTCGTCTCATCTATAGCGCGTTGCATAGAACCCGTCATCCTATCGGCATACATAATGACACGTCCATGGGCATTGCGGGCTGCACGTCCAATAGTCTGAATCATCGCTGTATCGCTGCGTAAGAAGCCTTCTTTGTCAGCATCTAAGATAGTAATCAAGGATACTTCCGGCAAATCCAGTCCTTCACGCAAGAGGTTAATACCCACCAGGACATCAAACACCCCTGCTCGCAAATCATGAATAATCTCGGCACGCTCAATAGTGACTATATCAGAATGTAGATAGCGCACCCGTACGCCGGCTTTTTCCAGATAATCAGTCAAGTCCTCGGCCATTTTCTTAGTCAGGGTCGTTACCAATACCCGCTCGCCTGCTTTGGCCACCTTGTGAATCTCACCTAAGAGGTCATCTATCTGTCCCTTAATGGGACGCACTTCAATCTGTGGGTCCAATAATCCCGTCGGTCGTATAATCTGCTCCACAACGGCATCAGCTTCGCCTAATTCGTAGTCACTGGGCGTAGCCGATACATAGATAGCCTGACCACGTTGTGCCTGGAACTCATCGAAGGTCAAGGGTCTATTGTCAAAAGCAGAAGGCAATCTGAAACCGTAATCCACCAGCATCTGCTTGCGCGACCTGTCCCCGGCAAACATCGCCCTTATTTGCGGCAGTGTCACATGACACTCATCCACCACCAAGAGAAAATCTTCGGGAAAGTAATTCACCAGAGTAAAAGGAGGCTCCCCCGGCCGGCGCTTCGTTAGATGACGAGAATAGTTCTCTATCCCGCTGCAATACCCCATCTCCTGCATCATTTCCAAGTCATAGCGAGTCCTCTGCTCTAGGCGCTGTGCCTCTAGCAACTTGTTTTCTTGGTGTAGCAAAGCCAACCGCCCTGCCAATTCTTGCTTGATATCCTCCATGGCCCGCTCCAGATTATCTCTAGAGGTAACATAGTGAGACGCGGGGAAAATTGCCACATGAGTACGTTTGTCTAATATTTCCCCTGTCAAAACATCTATCTCCATCAGACTATCCACTTCATCGCCGAAGAGCTCAATGCGAATAGCCTTCTCACCATAGCCGGCAGGAATTACTTCAATCACATCACCGCGCACCCTGAAGGTTCCACGTTTAAAATCAATATCATTACGAGTATATTGGATATCCACCAATTTGCGCAGAATATCTTGCCTATCTATTGTCTGTCCCAAGCGCAGCGACAAGACCATATCATAGTAATCCTTGGGGGCACCTAAGCCATAAATACAGGATACGCTAGCTACTATAATGACATCACGGCGCTCAAACAAAGCACTGGTAGCACTATGGCGTAATTTATCAATCTCATCGTTGATGGAGGAATCTTTTTCTATATAGGTATCTGTCTGGGGCACATAGGCCTCTGGTTGATAGTAATCATAGTAAGACACAAAATATTCTACCGCATTATCTGGGAAGAAAGCTTTGAGCTCGCTAGCTAATTGCGCTGCCAAAGTCTTATTATGCGCAATGACCAGCGTCGGTCGTTGCACCTTATTAATCACCTGAGCAATTGTATAAGTTTTGCCTGTGCCGGTAGCACCTAGCAGCACTTGGGTGTGCAGTCCATCTTCTACACCTTCCACCAATTCTGCTATAGCTTCGGGCTGGTCTCCGGCCGGCTCAAAAGGAGCTTTTATCTTAAATTCCATAATAACCTCTCATATATGTGTAATATATAATTATACCATAAAAAGAAAAGATGGCTCTGATTAGAACCATCTTCTCCATTATAATTTTATGCTCTTTTGTCACAACAGTTGCGGCTCAAACTGTTAGGATACAGCTAAAATCAGTGTTTATTTAAGCAAACTGTTAGCAGTAGTGATTACTTCCGGGGCACGTTCAAAGAGGCATTCGCCACGGCGGATGGACATAGCTACGTTCACGCGCTCGCATACTGCCTCAAACTCACCTTTGGCATTAAGTACGATAAAGTTAGCGCTCTTGCCTGCTTCGATACCGTAGTCATCCAAAATATGTAAGGTTCTAGCACCATTGACGGTAATCAAGTCCAAAGCATTCTCGATTTCGGGAATACTCATCATCTGAGCGATATGAATACCTGCATCCAAGACATTCATCAAATTACCATTGCCAACGGGATACCAAGGGTCAGAGATAGAATCCTGAGCAAAGCAAACATTGATACCAGCTTCGTTCAATTCCTTCACGCGAGTTAAGCCACGGCGCTTGGGATAAGCATCAAAACGACCTTGCAAATGAATGTTTTCAGTAGGGCAAGAGATAAAGTTGACTTTGCTCATCCCCAATAATTTGAACAGCTTATAGGCATAAGCATTGTTGTAGGAGCCCATAGCGCAAGTGTGGCTGGCAGTAGAAAGCTCACCCATACCATTGCGATAAGCCTCACTGGCTAGCACTTCAATGAAGCGAGATTGGTCATCGTCCGTCTCATCACAATGAATATCTACCATCTTATTGTACTTAACGGCTAATTCGAAAGCCTTCTTAACACTCTTGACACCGTCTTCACGGGTGAATTCAAAGTGAGGAATAGCTCCCACCAAATCTACACCCATCTTACAAGCTTCTTCTACTAGCTCATCGCCACCGGGATAAGCATACATACCCTCTTGTGGGAAGGCGATAATCTGCAAATCACAGGTTTCTTTCACTTCGTCACGCAGCTCCAGCATAGCCTTCAGGGCAGTAAGCTTGGGGTCAGTAACATCGACATGGGTA
>JAQUUF010000073.1 GCA_028693975.1 Acidaminococcaceae bacterium | reverse complement strand
GGACGACCCGAAACACCTCCCATCTAGCTATCTTTAAATGGTTGTACCAAATTGATGATAGCAAAGGGCTCTAGAAAACTATCTGAATCCACGAAAACCAGCAAATCGTTCTTAGCCACTTTGGCTCCAACCGCCATGACTTCCCTCTTGCCTTTATTAACCGGCTGCAAGAAGTAACGCAAACGATCTTCGACTTGATATTTATCATTAGAGTGTAATTTCTCAACTATTTCTTTTATTTTCTCACGGGAACCATCAGTAGAGCAGTCATCTACCACGATTACTTCCAACTTGTCAACAGGATAATCCTGATTTAGGCATCCTAAAATCGTTCGTTGAATCCATTTGACTTCATTAAAGCAAGGAATAATAATAGAAACGCTTGGTGTGAAGTTTCTATCAACCGGAACTGGCTTATAGAACATCGCAAACAAATAACGACTCAGCAAGAAAATAGCTGTAATAATACTATACAAGTATAAAGTTTTATTAAACTTAAAATATAACACACTCTCAGAGCGCATCAGAATAACAACTAAGGATACCATAAAAAGCCAAAATGCGGCCAAGCTCAACATATAGCGGCCCTTGTGTTTATTGCTGTATTCTGCCAAAGTCTCTTCGAACTGCAACCCACATTGCACATCACCTTTATCAGAAGTAAATGTACGGACCAAATGGGCTGCAATATTAACTTTCATCTCATAGCCTTCAGGCATTGTCCCTGGCAAAATCTCAAACTTAAGATTAACCTTGTCAGTACGAGTCAAAGCCGCCGCATCTTCTTCAAAAAGCTTCAGCAAAATGCCGCTACTTGATATATTGACTGCCTTCGCCTGCATTGCACGAATCCCGCCTACACCTTTACAAGTAATTAAGACCGGATAGTCTACAGCATAACGCAACCCCAGATACATTTCCGTCTCATAGGCAGCAAAGCCATCGCCTTTACTTGCAGTTGCTGTTTTGCGTCTATCCGTATTTTTACGTCCGGCATCGGGCAAAGGTACCCTATCCAAGAGCCGTCTGTCATGACTCTGGGTAAGCAGTACATCTTGTATTTCTTTGGCATTTGAAGCATCATTTTGTTTAACCATTCTCTTACCTACCCCGAAAAAACTTCCCGTCACCTAAAATCTAAATGGTGCGGACTGATTGTAACCATCGAGCAAATAGTCAGATAATTTTCCAACTCTAAATTTAGCAGGATCGCCCTCCGCTCTTCTTTCATTAGCTGTCAAAACAGCATCTAGAGCCAAAGCCGTATAATGGGATGTATCACTCATATGCATAACTAAAACCGCACCTTTGCGTACCTTACCATTGATATATATTGCATCCTTAATTCTATTTATCATTGTTTCTAAGCTATCTGCATTATAGTCTTCCGTACTAGCGAATCCAGCCACAATGTACGTGTAGCCGGCACCAAATAAAGCCCTAATACCGTCTTTACTAATAGCCAATGTCGGTGGGCGATAATATTTGGTTAAAACTGGTCTACCATTATAGAATACATCTCCTGTGACGCTAAGCAAGCGGTTATAACATTCATTAGCATCTGCCACCATCTGTTCTGGAGTTTGAGTAGGAACCTGGGGACCTTTACCGTCAAGGCGCACTGCCATTGCCTTATGCAAATTACTGTGGGCACAGATATCATGCCCTTCTTTGGCCAGGGCTCTCAGTAAATTTGGATTATTGGGCACATTATGCGTTAGGACAAAGAAATTGCCTTTAACATTATGTTTCCGAAAAACATATAGCAACTTATTGACTGCGGCATCAGTTCCCCAATCATCAAAAGTTAAAAACACGACATTATCGTGAGTATGAATCCGACCCGTCTTATCCATCTTTTCAGCTTCAACTGGGGAGAAGCCTAGCATTCGGTCATCTTCATTAACCCACTTAAAACCAATATACCGTTGACGCAACTCATTAATAAAATTATTTTCTCCCTTACCATTAGAAACACTAGTCGGCAATAAGCGCGGCAAAACATTCCTGCTTGGCACAGGGTAATTCCACAAAGCCTTATCATTACTTAGAGCCTTCCCCACCGGGACAACTTGGTAAGAAGAATCATTATAGCGATTAGTTGCCGGACTATCCTGATATGAAACATAGGCAATATTATCGATTTTGTTACGTTTAATAGCAGCGAACATAGCCGCCGCCAACTGCTGGTTTTGATAAAAATCCATTCTAATTTGGACAATCCAACCACGCCCTACAGAATACACCTTTGAGCCAAAAATATCCCGCATAACTTCATCGGCAGTTTGAGCATTCTGATGGCGGCTTTGCACTACATTAATCATCTGTCCAATCAAAGTATAGCCTTTATTTGCAATAGCCTGCTTAGTTTCCTCTTTAACCGGACCAGAAAACTGTTTAACCAAAGTAGTGTTAACCCCATAGTTATTCAGTAGCAATTCGTGTGTCCTTGTCAAAGCATCCTCAATCTGACCTAACCCCTCAGAAGCTCTGGGACGGACTGCAATACCCAGTTCGTTACCACCAGCTATAATTTCACTAATAAGCTCACCTTGTCTTTTAATCTCCTGCTCCGTCACAAAAAAAGTTCCTGTAGAATTACTTTCTTTTAGGACACGCAGAACATTCCGCACCGATTCTTCTTTGCTTAACCCTGTAAAGGTAAATGGTACTACTTGTTCTGTAGTATAAATCATTTTTATTTCAGATATAGAAGAATTATCTTGTGCTACATTAGAGTCAGCTGCATAAGCTACAGGCATATCAAATAAACTTTTCACGCTATCGCCAATTCTACCTAACCAATTACCCACCTCAGTTAATGCAACCGTAATGTTTTTTGGTGCTTTTGGCGCAAAATCTTCTACATAAACCGTAGTGTAACTAGCTTGTTTTAACGCAGTAAGAAAACTATCAACTGCTATCGCTACCTTATTTTGCCCTAACCCCAACTCAGGTATTTTCTCCAAACCTGGTTGCTTGTCTATAGCAGGTCTTTGGTCAGTCTTGCCTCGCTCCTTTTTGATATCCGCCGGTATAGTCAAATGCCAAGACACAATCTGCCCTGGCTGCAGTTTTTGAACCAATGCCGTCGCACCTGCTATATTTTCACTTTGATTTGCTTTAACAAAAATCGATGTCTGTACCACATGATTTAGACCACATGCCTTAACCCTACGTAAAAGGGCTTCACTATATGCAGTATCACAACCCTTAAACAATTTTGGTTTAAAATCAGTAGTTATTTGCAACACTTTTTGCGTCTTGCAAATTTCTTCAATAGTTTTCTCCTCTGGCAGTTTTTCCATTTGGGCTAGGCCCACATAAGAATAGTTCTCTACTTTTTGCCCCGCCTTAACGATAGCGGTCACTACTTTGGGGTCAGCAGCTGCATTTACGCCTTCTACAAAGAAAGTTGCTTTGGCATTATGTTTGGCTAGTGCATCTAGAATACCATCGATAGTAGCACTGTCTGCTAATCCATCAAACGTCAGGGCAATCTCTTTTTTATCGGCTGGCCCTTGCTTGATAATCAACGCTGGGTCAACTCCATTGGCCAATAGTTCTCTTGCGGCCTTAATTTCAGGATCAGCATTATAAGCCACTGACAAATCTCGCAGCACATTATAATTACCGCCTGTTTTGGCCGCAAAGAAATCCGTATGCCATAAATATCCCACAACCGCCGCTACACAAAGCGCTATAAAAATTATAATCTTCTTCATAGACATAAAAATCATCCTATTCTATCAACACAGGTACCTCTTAGAAATTATAAATTACATTAGACCACAAAGTATTCCCCCACTGGTCATCAAACTTATCCTGCAAATGATAATATTCAGCCGTCAATACCACTTCTGGAAACAAGGCATAGGCCAGTCCTACGCCATAACCCCTAAATCCTTTCATACTATCAGCAAGTCCGTTCATCGTATGTGTTCTATAAGTTGTATAAGGTTGGTCGTAATACCTAGCATATAGAGTATAACTACCAGGCCTCCAGCTCTTGAGCTTCCTATAAGATAACACTCCAACGAAGCCCGTACTTCCTAGATATTTATAAGACTTGTCAGCTGCTAGGAAGGTACCGCCTAACCGAAAATCGCCAAAATAATAATTACCATCAACCGTAAAAATGGAGTTTTTCTCTCGGCCCCAATCATCATCGCCAAACCTGTAAAGCCCTACTCCTGCATCATAATTGTTGCCTGTATACCGAGCTGTACCTAAAATCGCATCTGCGCTGGAATTTATACGTCCAGCTGCAAAAGTATATTGCCAAGGATACGTGTCTATAGAGGCGCGAACACCCTTAAAATCAGAATCATAAATATTGCCATCAGCCATCATATAGCCGAACTTGCCTGCCGTAAGCTTAGTAATACCAGTTATGCCATCCACATATAGTCTAGAACCAGATGCCCAATCATCGTCACCATAATCAGACAAAAAGTATTTTTTGCCTTCTAACATTCCATAAGCGGCCCAATCATCATTAATACGTTTGCGAGCAAAAAGACGCACACGCAATTGACTATCACGACCTTGGAAGCGCTCGGCCCCACTATTCTTCCTATAACTATAACGAACTTCACCGTTAAACTTAATGTCCTGCTCCTCCGCTCTCTTATCTTCATCGGCTGTAGCAGACATAACAGTCTCCTTAGCAAGTGCGTCAGACCCCATACCCATATTCTTTAGTTCTGGGGTAAATTCTGCTTGCAAACTAGCCGTTCGCTCATCCACAGGAGCTTGTGCAACAGGGTACATGCCTTGACCGGCGACCTGCCCCCGTTCTTGAACAGGCATAGTAGGACTAGCTACTGCCGAGCCTCGTTGAACAGGTTGCTGAGGAATTTGCACACCTGACTGTTGCGCCATAATTCGCATTGTTAGATAGCGCATATCCTGTTGCATTTTCAGCATACGATTTTCCATTTGCGTCAGTTCTGTATTCATTTTCAACCATTGCTGTACCAATTCTGGAGTCATAGCTCCACCATTAGTACCTGGTTGCATAATAGGAGCTGAGCTTCCGACCGGACTGCCGGATGTATTTTGAATCGCCTGCGCCGTTAGCTGTGACAATTGCTGCCGATTCAATGTATGAATATTTGTCTTATCAATACCTGTGGGCAAAGTAACTTTACCCGCCGCCGCCAAATCCAGAATATCTTGATAAACCCACTCTGGCGTATTATCTGCCGCCCATCCTATTTGCCCAGGCATACACATAAACAACACTATGCCAAATGTTGCTATTATACCGCGCTGTTTCATATTAATTTTGTAAATTTCTTTATTCTGCCAAAACTTAGCCATAATAATCTTCTCCCTGAAAAAAGCAACCACAGCTAATTACACTTCCAATATATATCTATATTTTAACATTAAAAAATAATTTATGATAATTTTTCTCATATTTTTCTAAATAAATATTAAGGTTCTAATATTATAATACTTTTTTTAAAAAACTTCTACTATTTTGTAACTTTTATCTTCTATATAAGCAAAACGCCCTCCGTTTAAACACGGAGGGCGTTTTGCTTATATAGCTTTTATTTAGTTTCTTCAGTGCTATCATTGGTAACTGGTTGAGGAGTATTAAACTTCAATTTAATATTCCTATACCGACTCATACCCGTACCTGCAGGAATCAGCTTACCGATAATAACATTTTCCTTCAAGCCCAACAAAGGATCAACTTTGCCCTTAATTGCTGCATCAGTCAAGTTTCTCGTTGTTTCTTGGAAGGAAGCTGCCGATAAGAATGAATCAGTAGCCAAAGAAGCTTTGGTGATACCCAAAAGAACAGGATGTCCCTTAGCTGGCGTCTTGCCATCGGCAAGTGCTTCAGCATTTCTGGCTTCCATATCGGAAATATCAATCAACTCACCCGGTAACATATTAGTGTCACCAGCTTCATCAATACGATACTTACGCAACATTTGGCGCACCATTACTTCAATATGCTTACCATTGATACCTACGCCCTGAGACTTGTAAACGCCCAGAACTTCTTGTACCAGATATCTTTGGGTAGCTTTGACACCACTGATACGCAAAATATCATGCGGGTTCAATGAGCCTTCTGTCAAGCGCTCACCTACTTCAACCTCATCACCTTCAACCACATGAATTTTGGCAGTATAGGGAATAGGATATTCCTCTAATGAGCCTTTACCTGTTGTAATAGTGATAACACGAACACCATCTTTTTCAGTTAAGCAACCAATACCTTTTTGTTCGACCAAAATGCCTGGATGCTTAGGCTTACGAGCTTCACACAATTCTTCAACACGAGGCAAACCTTGTGTAATATCATCAC
>JAQUUF010000072.1 GCA_028693975.1 Acidaminococcaceae bacterium | reverse complement strand
TGCCAATCCCCACCGTAGCAGTAATCCCCGTAGCCGCCAAGACCTTCTGCACCATTTGCTCGGCCAGCTCCCTGGGTGTCAGCCCATAAGTACGCAAATAACCGCTGACATCCATAAAAACCTCATCAATGGAGTAAACATGGATATCCTGCGGCGCAATATAGCGCAGATACACCTCATAGACCTTACTGCTGCACTGAATATAGCGCGCCATGCGCGGCGGAGCCACAATATAAGCCAGAGCTAGCTCAGGATGTCGCTCCAGCTCTGTAGCTACCCAAGATTCACCGACCAAGTGCTGCCCAGGCGCCTTCAGGCGACGCCTAGCATTAATCTCCCTCACCTGCTGCACCACCTCAAAGAGCCGTGGCCTCCCGGAAATACCACAGGCTTTTAGCGGCGGCGATACAGCTAGACAAATTGTCTTCTCCGTACGGCTAGCATCGGCTACCACCAGATTGGTGGTCAAAGGGTCCAGCCCTCTGTCCACGCACTCCACCGAGGCATAAAAAGACTTAAGGTCAATTGCTATATATACTTTCTGCCCCGTTGACATCTGCCGCGCCCTCCAAACATTAGTTTCTGCATCTTTATTATATCGAACTTTAGTTTGCATTGCAAGAGGTTATTAGCCAACAAAAACCGGGCGCAGGGCTAACCCCACGTCCGGTTGTCTTTACTTCGTTTAATTGTTAAGCGTCACCGCGGTATCTTCGCTGCATTCAAATCATTGTCCACATAGAAATTAGTTCCCTTCAGAGCTAGCTCCGCCGCCAGACCCTTAGTGCTGACCTGATACATCCAAGTGCCGTCGGCTACCTGAAAGGCACCTTCTAGCGTATCTCCATGGACACCATCGGTAACAGCAGCGGTGGCATGTCCACCATAACTCCAGCCTTTCTTAATGAAAGTGGTGAAAGCCTCGATATTATCAAAAACAAAAACAGTGTTGGACTGTCTCACGCCAAACGCTAAACCCGCTTGATACTCTTGCATCTTCATGAAAATCTCCGTACCTGTATTGCGATTGACGGCCCGGCCTCTGCCATGACCACTGCCAAAAATACCCATGGCGTAACTAGTATCTACAAACACCGCATAACCATAAGAATTGCTAATCGCCTGCCGTGCCTTAGGTTGCTTTTCATAGAGCAGCTCCAGAGCTTTGTTGGTCTTGTTCCTCAGCTCCGCCCGACGCTCCTCCACTGTGGATTTGGCCAAAGCTACTGACGAAACCATAAACAATACTGCCAACATACAACTGATAATTCTAATAATCTTCCTCATACATACCCCCCTATTCATCCATTGCTGACTCCATTATAACATTTGAGCTAACCGTTCTGCTACGCCACTCCCGGGAAACTGGACACATACTGAATCTTGATGTCCGGGAAGCTCTCGACAAACTGCACCTTGAAATCCTCACCGTATTCCACAAATCTCCACTCCCCGATACGATTGGGGAAGCTGTCCACCACTTTTACCTTCAAATCTGGGAAACTATTGACGATCTTCACCTTAATATCTGCGCCATGACTAACAACGCGTACCTTGCCGCAGAGCTTAATCCCTTGGTAATAGCCGTCCCTAGACACCGCTGTCGCTGCTGATACCGGCGCCACAATCAGCAGGCACAGCGCCAACACACTTAGAAATGCCACAAGTTTTTTCATGATTTTCGCTCCCTTCTCTCCTACTACCATAATGATAGCACAAATTGCAGAATTATGTTTCTGTCTATTTAACAAAAATTTTCGTTGATAATTCCGACTAATTCGTTAAGTCTGACAGAAATTTCTACACAACGCTCTTGTTCGTCCTTAGGCAAATAAGCACTACCGCTACCATCTGCAGCGTCATGCTCCGAACCTTGTAAGCGGCATCACCACTTGCGCTAGGCCACCTTACCTGCCAACCTAATTAGTGCTTGCCCTAAGCTAAAACCCTCTGCTCGCTACAAACAAGTCCAAAAAATAATATAAATCCTGCAACTGAATACAAAAGCAGTCCACAACCTTGTCTCCCAAACTAATGAACTCACCGCTAACGGTTCAAACAAGCATTAATTATTGGAATACTCGGCTTGCGGACTGCTTTTATTGCGAGATAGGTACTCTTATTCAACTACCAGTCTATTAGTTTGCTTTAAAAATTTGGCTGGTATGGCCTCTTCCATCCGCCAGTAAATATTCATCGGCTTGGAGCCTTCATGCTGCAAGTAATCCATATAACCCAAGCAGGTAAAGTTGGCTGCCTTATTATAGTCATCCTTTTTCTCTTCTCTTACAAAAAGCATAACCCGGGTTTGTTTCTTTCTGTGGTTAATATAACGCTGCCCTGTTGGCGAAGTAGGCGAAGTAGTACTTTGACTTTGCCAATGAAAGGTTCTCTCATTAACGGAATAGTCATTGTACATGGTAGTGGGTGAATAATCTTTGTCTGATTTATTTAATGTAACAAAGAATACATCGGTTAAGCAATTCTCAAAATACTGTACACCCTGACGCATAGCAGCCGGGTTTGTCGTTTCATCCATAGCTGCGATGATTTGATTCTTGCTATAGGAACAGTACAATTCCAAAGGACAATCGCTATGATTTAATTCTTTGGGCACAATATCAACTTGCTGTAAATTATAGGTAAAAACCTCCAATAATTCAGCTAGGTGAACAGTATGTGCCGCAAAATCTTTGATTTTCTGCAAAGCGCTAGCAAAATTGGCAGTAAAAGTAGCTTTGTATAAGCTATAGTAAAACATCATAAGCATACGTTTTTCGATTGTTGAAAAGCTCTCCTCTGTCCTGGTCGCCAACTGCGGCAAAACACTAAGCAAAAACTTCAGCCACCGGGGCGAATTAATAGCGGCTAGCCTAAACATGCTCTTGCGATAAGCCAGTGCTACTTCATTGTCCTCAATAGCACCATTGGCAGCGATTTGGACATAATCGGCAAACAAATCTTCTCTAGTGTAAAAAACACTGGGCGCTATCTGATAATACTGGACAAAATTGGTCAAAGTTAAGGGTTTACCGGTATCAGCAGTGAAACTGCCTATCCTGTCGATAAGGCCTCTTTTAGTTGTGACCGAAAGCTTGATGTTTTCCAGAACATGTTCGGCGGCTATTTTTTCTAATTCTACATAGCAGCCAATAGGTACATCCGCAAAACCAGTTTCAATCTCTTTCTCTAAGCTTTTCTTGGTATGAGCCAAGAGAGCACGCAATTTACTTTCAAAATTATATTTTTTATTTGCTTGGCCAATAAAATCCAGTACCGTCAGGCACTCCTTCCCATCGGACAAGCGCAATCCTCTGCCTAGTTGCTGCAAGAAAATAGTTAAACTTTCTGTCGGGCGTAAAAACAATACTGTATTGACCTCTGGAATATCGACGCCTTCGTTGTATAAATCAACGGTAAAAATAAAGCGTATTTCACCTTTAACCAAACGTTCTTTGGCCGTGTTCCTGTCTTCCTCCGAAGATTGTCCGGTTAAACAAAGCGATGGCACTCCGTGTTTATTAAAGAACTCCTCCATAAATTGGGCATGCTTAATTGAAGCACAGAACCCCAACCCTTTAACCTCAGTCATATCCGTGGAATAACTTGCCAGAGACCTTAGTACCAGACCCGCTCTTTGCTCAGTAGCCAAACGGTTAGTCAACGCTTCTACATCATATTTGCCTTGCCGCCACCTCAAATCGGCCAAATTAGCGCTATCACTGACCCCAAAATATTGGAAGGGACATAATAGTTTACGCTCAATAGCTTCTGGCAGTCTTATTTCTGCTGCAATCTTGTTATTGAAATAACGCAGTATATCTTCCCCATCCATGCGTTCCGGCGTACCTGTAAGGCCTAATAATACCTTCGGTTGCAAAGCCGTTACAATATCTAAATAACTGGAAGCCGCAGCATGGTGACTTTCGTCCACAATAATAAAATCATAGAAATTTTTATCAATAGCATCAACAAAGCCCTTAGCGTTAAGGGTTTGTACAGAAATAAACAAATGCTCCATTGTCCTAGGCCTCTCTTTGCCCACGAACAGCTCGCCAAAATTCTGATCATGTAAGACGCCGCGGAAACAAGCTAAACTCTGCTTAAGAATCTCTTCCCGATGTGCTACGAATAGCAAGCGACAAGGCTCTTGGGGATGTAACTGCCGAAAATGCTTATAGTCAAAAGCAGCAATTACGGTTTTACCTGTACCTGTGGCAGCGACGACCAAATTACGATAAGAGCCTCGCAAAGTTCTTTCGGCTTCTAACTTATCTAATATTTCTTGTTGATAGGGATAGGGTTTAATATCAAAGGCGAAATTAGCCGCAACTACGCCTCTATTTTCCTTCTTCAAAGCCTCCGCCAGCTTTTTCTCATCACTAGCATTGTAATACTCATATTCAGGAGCATGCCAGTAACTTTCAAAAGTACCTTTGACCCTAGCCATTGTTTCCGGCAAATCTTGTGCTGTTATTTTGACATTCCATTCTGTGCCGCTAGTCATGGCCACATTGGACATATTAGAGGACCCAATATACGCTACATTGAACCCGGTATTACGGTAAAAAATATAAGCCTTGGCATGCAATCTCGTTCTCGCCGTATCATAAGATACCTTTATCGTAGTGTGAGCAAGCTTCTTCAGCTCCACCACCGCTTTCACATCAGTTGCCCCCATATACGAAGTAGTAATCACCCGCAACTGACCGCCTCGCCCTACAAAAGCGGCAAGCTCATTGATTATTAGACGCAAGCCACTCCATTTAATAAAAGAAACCAGAATATCTATCTTATCGCTATTGATTATTTCTTTCTTTAGTTCGTCTACTAATTGTGGGTCTTTGCGTGTACCTGTCAATAAGGTGCTTTGGGACAAAGAGGTCTGCGGTCTAATTACGGCAACCTTATGATTAGTCAAAACCTGGTTTTTGGTATGCAAAAGAGCCTTGAGTTCTTCTGCTTCGGCAGGTATTGTTATATCCCCCAAATCGGCTAATGCCCGCTCGCCTTTAATCACCGTTAACAGTTTATTAAGAAATTGTACCTGCTTTTCCAAAGAATTATCATCATTACCACCAATTTGGGATAAGCTTTTTTCCACCACTGCTGCCAAATATTTAGACAAGACTTTATAGGCCTCCGCCCTATCAACGGGAGCCTTATCTATTTGTAGTTCTTTAATTTCGGCTAATTGCTGTCGCAACTTTTCTTTTAATTTATTATTAATAACTTCTTCATATAGACCAGTTTTCATACACCTATTTGCCCCCTGTCCATCTTCCCTCTTGCCAAGGCCACACTCGTTGTGGTATACTTCTTTCCGAGCCGACGTCGTGTTTTTGTCGATTGATTGCTTATGGCAGTCAAAGGAAGGAGCTCTCAATTGAGATAACTTGTCTCATTGGGCTGCTCCTTATTTTATTTGGGCGACTTGTTTGACTATTTCTCTATCGGCTTCTACCCAATCTAGTTGTTCTATCGCACTGGGTGCCACCCACTTAATGGCAACATGCTCTGTGTCTTGCAGCTCTCTATCGGCCACGGGGCAGAGATAGAAGCGGACATGCACGGCGAAGTCTTCGTATTGATGAGTTATTTCGGTGAATAATTGCTCCGGTGTTACCTTGACCGTCTTGTGCAGTTCTTCTTGCAACTCGCGCATTAGTGCTGCTTCCGGTGTCTCGCCGGGTTCAATCTTGCCTCCGGGGAACTCATATTTATAGGCGATATAGCTATGTTGATTGGTGCCTCGCTGCACGCAGAGCACTTGACCTTGATGGAGCAAAATCCCTGCTACAACTTCTAATTGCTTCATAGTGCCACTTCCTTATCTACAATATGTTTTAATTATAGCAAAACGAGGTGAATTAATCACCTCGTCTTTTTTATACGTTTTTGCCCAGCTCATACGCTTCCTGCATAGCCGGTTTGTCTTTAATTTCGCCCACATGCCACGCGCCGATGCCATACACAATACCTCGCTCATGGGAGAACTGTCCCCTTTGGCTTACAAGGCGTATACCGGCAGGAGCCAGGTCGTCCGGTCATAAGGTACCAGTTCGTCACTCATGCAGATAACAATTCCCGGCTGCGTCTCTAAGCCGAGCTTGTCTAAGACACCAAAATGACGGTTGGGCCGAGTGGGATTTTTGCTCTTCTTTATTTCTATGGGATAAGCCTGATTACCGCGAAGAATGAGAAAATCAATCTCCTTTTTGTCCGTATCTCTATAGTAATAGAAATCAGCTGTCTTGCCGGCATTATAGTAACTCTTAATAATTTCCGTCACTACATAAGTTTCGAAGAACGCTCCATCCATAGCCCCATTAGCCAAAGTACCGGCATCCGG